>JALQVK010000014.1 GCA_023260375.1 Rhodoluna sp.
GCTGTGTGCACGCTTCGTTCGCGCTTTCGGATGCCGGTTATGAGACCATCATGATCAACTGCAACCCTGAGACTGTTTCGACTGACTACGACACCTCGGATCGCCTCTACTTCGAGCCGCTGACCCTCGAAGACGTGCTCGAGGTTATTCACGCTGAGCAGCAGAGCGGCGAGCTCGTTGGCGTTGTCGTTCAGCTCGGTGGCCAGACCGCTCTTGGCCTAGCCAAGGGTCTAAAGGCTGCAGGTATCCCGATCCTGGGAACCACCCCTGAAGCGATCGATCTCGCCGAAGAGCGTGGCCTGTTCTCAAAGATCCTGGATGACGGCGACCTACTTGCACCACCAAACGGCACCGCGTTGACCATGGCCGAGGCCGAGGTTATTGCCGCTCGAATTGGTTACCCAGTTCTAGTTCGTCCGTCATTCGTTCTCGGCGGTCGCGGCATGGAGATCATCTATGACCAGGCCGGAATCCGCGACTACTTCGACCGCATCAAGGATCAGGCAATCGTTGGCCCGGAGCACCCGTTGCTAGTTGACCGCTTCCTCGACTTCGCGATCGAAATCGACATCGATGCACTGTTCGATGGCACCGACCTGTATGTCGGTGGAGTCATGGAGCACATCGAAGAGGCCGGAATCCACTCTGGCGACTCAAGCTGTACTCTGCCTCCGGTAACTTTGAGCGAGTCACAGATTGCCCGCGTTCGCGAGGCAACGCTAAAGATTGCCCAGGGTGTCGGCGTTCGCGGTCTCTTGAACGTTCAGTTCGCGCTAGCTGCCGACGTTCTATACGTGCTCGAGGCAAACCCTCGTGCATCACGCACCGTGCCGTTCGTATCAAAGGCGCTGGGCATCACCCTTGCTAAGGCTGCCTCGCTTGTCATGGTCGGCAAGACCATCAAGCAGCTGATCGCCGAGGGCCACCTGCCTGAGAAGGACGGCACCTACATCCCAGCCGGTTCGCCGATTTCGGTGAAGGAAGCCGTGCTGCCGTTCAAGCGCTTTGCAACCAAGGATGGGCGCTTCGTCGACTCACTACTTGGCCCTGAGATGCGCTCGACCGGTGAGGTCATGGGCATCGACGTCGACTTCCCGAAGGCATTCGCCAAGAGCCAGGCGGCAGCCGGCAGCGCATTGCCAACCTCTGGAAGCGTCTTCATCTCGGTTGCCGACCGCGACAAGCCACAGGTAATCCTGCCAGTTCGTCGTCTGCAACAGCTCGGTTATCGCATTTTGGCTACCGATGGCACGGCAGCAATTCTGGAACGCCACGGCATTGCGGTTGAGAGTGTTCGTAAGCATTCCAGCCCTGGTGAGGAGCCGTCGATTGTTGATCTAATCAACGACGGCAAGGTTGATGTAATCGTCAACACTCCGTCGGGCTCATCGGCTCGCAAAGACGGCTACGAGATTCGCGCTGCAACCACTGCTGCCGACAAGGCTATCTTCACCACGATTGCCCAGTTGAGCGCCGCGATCGGTTCATTCGAGAAGGTAATCGACGGGCCTTTTGAGGTGCGTTCATTGCAGCAGCATGCGGCAGATCGTGCGGCAAAACTTGGCTAGTTCGTTTGGTGCAAAGTTGATCGAAGCGCAGGATGCTTTCGGTCAACTTTGTGTCGGGATCGACCCTCACTCAGTGTTGCTCCAAAGTTGGGGTCTTGCCGATGACGTTGCCGGTCTGCGACAATTTGCTTTGACTGTGGTTGAAGCTAGCGCCGGTCGAGTTTCAGCAATCAAACCGCAGGTTTCATTCTTCGAGCGTTTCGGAGCTAAAGGTTATGAAGTTCTGGCTGAGGCAACCCAGTTGGCGCATAACAAGGGTTTGGTTGTCATTGCAGATGCCAAGCGAGGCGACATCGGTACAACCATGGACGCGTATCTGGATGCATGGTTCGGCGATAAGTCGGGTCTTTATGCTGATGCACTTACGGTCTCGCCATACTTGGGGCTAGGTGCCACTTCAGAGGTTTTCGACAAGTGGATTTCTCTGGGCAAGGGAATTTATTCGCTCGTTGCTACTTCGAACCCGCAGGGGGAGAGCGTTCAAAAAGCATCAATTCATGGGCATTCGCTTGCTGCCGACCAGTGGTCGCAGCTAAATGCTCTCAACGGTACCGAATTCGGACCTTATGGAGCCGTTCTCGGCGCAACCCTTGACTTGTCATCATTTGGGATCGACCAGTCAGTTCTAAATGTGCCAATTCTTGCTCCTGGTTTCGGCGCTCAAGGTGCTCTTCTCTCCGATGCCTCGAAGATTTACGGTGCTTTGGCAAAGAATGTTGCTTACTCGGTTTCTCGATCTGTACTTCAAGCAGGGTCGGCCGGAATCGTCGAAGCGATTGAATCTGCTAATCGCGAGCTAGCTGTCGGACTAAATAAGTAGGCTTTAGAAATGACTTCAAGACTGGCTGTAATTGCGGGACCAACCGCCGTTGGTAAGGGAACCGTAGTTCGCCATTTATTAGCCGAACACCCAGAGTTTCAGCTTTCAGTATCAGCAACCACGAGAGCACCTCGGCCTGGTGAACGAGACGGCGTTGACTACTTTTTCTGGACCCAGAAACGGTTCGATGAAGCAATTGCCAATAACGAACTTCTTGAATATGCAACTGTTCACGGTTTAAACCGTTACGGTACTCCGAGGAAGCCTGTTGAAGAGGCTTTGGCGCTGGGAAAGCATGTTGTTTTGGAAATTGACATTCAAGGTGCCAGCCAAGTCAAAGCTGCCATGCCAGAGGCTGTAACTATTTTCATCCAGCCGCCAAGCTGGGAAGAATTAGTGCGCAGGCTCAGCAGTAGGGGAACCGAGGACGAAGCCGAACAGGAAAAGCGTTTAGCTACTGCCAGGATTGAATTGGCTTCCGCCGATGACTTTGATTACCAGGTGATCAACGATGAGGTGGCTAAATGCGCCGCTCAAGTCGTAGAATTGATGTCATGACTACCGAACCGCTACACGGCATTGTTTCGCCTTCAATTGACAACCTGCTAACTAAGGTTGGCTCAAAGTACGAACTCGTGATGTTTGCAGCTAACCGCGCACGTCAGATTAACCAGTACTACTCGGAACTTCAAGCCGGTAGCCTTTTCAACAATGTAGGCCCATTGGTTTCTGCAACAGTTGACGAGAAGGCCCTTACCATTGCACTTCGCGAGATCGACCAGGACAAACTGGTCAAGACCGCAACCGTCTAATAAATCATGCGCGTACTGGTTGGAATAACCGGTGGTGTTGCGGCTTATAAAGCTGCTGAAGTAATTCGTGAACTAACCGAATCTGGGCACGAGGTTCGCGCAGTCCCAACCGCTAATGCACTTAGATTCATTGGTGCCCCGACTCTCGAAGCTCTCACGCACAATTCAGTTCACAGTGAACTCTACGAGGACGTCGAAGATGTCCGTCACATTGAACTCGCTCAGTGGGCTGAACTCATTTTGGTTGCACCAGCCACGGCTAGCTTCTTGGCAAGAACTGTAAGCGGCATCGCTGATGATCTCCTTGGCAACATAGTTCTAGCGTCAAAAGCGCCACTAGTTATTGCGCCTGCCATGCACACTGAAATGTGGCTAAACTCCGCAACAGTTACCAACGTTGCAAAACTTCGCGAGCGTGGCGTGATGGTTATCGACCCTGCCGTCGGTCGCCTAACCGGAAACGACACAGGAGTTGGTCGCCTTCCGGACCCTGCCTACATTGTCCAAAGTGCGTTATCCAAAGTGGTCGCTAAAGATTTGGCTGGAAAAAAGGTTCTCGTGGTAGCTGGTGGCACTCGCGAAGCCATTGATCCGGTTCGATTCATCGGGAATCGTTCATCGGGTAAGCAAGGGATTGCACTCGTTGAAGAAGCCGTGGCTCGTGGGGCGGATGTTCAGTTGGTTGCAGCAAATTTCTCCTATTACTCGCCTGAAGTTCAGGTCACCTCGGTTACTAGCACCAGTGATCTGATAACCGCTCTTGGAAAACTCGGAAACAACTTTGATTTCGTCATCATGCCTGCGGCTGTTTCGGATTACCGAGTTGCCAACCCGAGCGCAAAAAAGGTCAAAAAGAGTGACATGGGTTCATCTCTTCAGCTTTCCCTTATCGAAAACCCAGACGTCGTCTCCCAACTCGCAAAAGATGTTCGAACCGCAAACGCTAGTGCGAAGATAGTCGGTTTCGCTGCCGAAACCACTTCAGCTGACACGTTGCTTCAATTGGCCCAAACTAAGTTAGCCAAAAAAGGTCTCGATTTAGTTGTTGCAAATGAGGTCTCGGACACTCTTGGCTTCGATCAAGACACAAATGAGGTCATCTTGGTGAGTGCTGATAAGCAAACCCAAGTTTCCGGCTCGAAGCGAGCAATTGCCAAGGCGATCTTCGACGCTATAAACCAGTAGATGTCCGCCGGTCGAATATACTTAGACCAATGTCTGAATTACGCTACTTCACCTCTGAATCCGTCACCGAAGGTCACCCTGATAAGGTTTGTGACCAAATCAGTGACACAATCCTCGATGCCATTTTGGCTTCCGATCCTGCTGCGCGCGTCGCTGTTGAAACCATGGTCACTACCGGGCTGGTTCACGTCGCAGGTGAAATTACTACCGAGACCTATGTAGAGATCCCAAAGCTAGTTCGCGATAAAGTCAACGCGATTGGCTACACCAGTTCAGACATTGGCTTCGACGGCAACAGCTGTGGAATCAGTGTTTCGATAGGCGAACAGAGTCCAGACATCGCACAGGGTGTCGATAGCGGTTTTGAGGTTCGCGAGGGTAACTCTCAGGAAGATCTAGACGCTCAAGGTGCTGGAGACCAGGGCATCATGTTCGGCTATGCCAGCAATGAAACCCCAACATTGATGCCTGCAGCCATTTGGTTGGCGCACCAGTTGAGCGCGAAGTTAGCTGAAGTTCGTAAGGAAGGCGTTTTCGAGTATCTTCGTCCAGACGGTAAGACTCAAGTCACCATGGGTTTCGAGGGTTCAGTCCCGAAAACTATTGAAACTGTAGTGCTTTCTACTCAGCATCATCCTTCGGTTTCTACCGAGCAACTTCGAACCGACATGCAAAACTTCGTTATCGAGCCGATTTTGTCTGCAAGTGGCTTCGATTTCGAAAACTATTCTGCACTAATCAACCCAACGGGTCGTTTTGAAATTGGTGGACCGATGGGCGATGCCGGTCTTACCGGTCGCAAGATCATCGTTGACACCTACGGTGGAGCAGCTCGTCACGGTGGCGGTGCTTTCTCAGGCAAAGACCCTTCAAAGGTTGACCGCTCTGCTGCTTATGCGATGCGTTGGGTTGCCAAGAACATTGTTGCAGCTGGTTTTGCTGACCGCGCTGAAGTCCAAGTTGCCTATGCAATTGGTAAGGCGAACCCGGTAGGCCTTTATGTCGAAACTTTCGGTACCGAAAAGTTCTCGCTCGGTGCCATCACGAAGGCAGTGCTGAGCGTCTTCGACCTCCGACCTAAGGCAATCATTAACGACTTAGATCTGCTTCGACCGATTTATGCTCAGACCGCAGCCTACGGCCATTTTGGCCGGGAGCTACCCGACTTTACTTGGGAACGAACCGACCGCGTAGAAGCTCTGCAAAAAGCACTAAAGGCCTAATCATGACGGCCGAGATCTATGCTCGGGTTGTCTTTCAATCCCCGTTGCCGGCGCTAGATCGTGAATTCGAGTATGAGGTTCCAAACGATCTAGTTAGTGCTGTAACTGTCGGTTGTCGCGTAAAGGTCCCTTTCGCCGGGCAAACCAAAGAAGGTTTTGTTGTCGCGCTCGATTCCGTTCGAGAATTCCCTGGCAAACTGAGTTCAATTCATTCGGTGACTTCGAACGTTCCCGTCCTGAAACCGCACATTTATCAATTGCTAAAGTCAGTAGCCGCAAGGCAGTGCTGCAGCATTGGTGAGCTTCTGGATAACGCGGTGCCTAAGCGCTCAGTCCGAGTCGAGAAAGCATTTTCTCTCACCCATATGGAACTTCCGAAACTCCCACCAGGCTCAAAATTTGCCGAATTAGTGCGCCCGGTTTTTAACCCTGCAGTAGGGCTACCCAGCTTCATGAGCAGAATTGTGAACCTCGCAGCGGAATATTTTACGTCTGGTCGTTCAGTAATAATTTCTGTCCCAGACTTTCGAGATGTCAGTGGTTTGGTGAAGTTGTTGGCGGGGTCAATGCCTTTGGAAGATTTGTCGGTGATTGACTCTAACGAGGTTGGGTCTAAACGCTACGAATCTTTCCTGAATCAACTTCAACCGACACCCCGGGTTGTGATCGGCACGCGTTCGGCAATCTATTCACCAGTAAGTGAAGATTCAGCAGTTATCGTATGGGACGACGGCGATCAGAGTCACCAAGACCAACAGGCGCCATACTTGACCACCCGCGAAATCGCACTGATTCGTCAGGCGCAATTTAACTCGCCATTGCATTTCCTTGCACACGCAAGAAGTGTGGAGGTGCAACGTCTCGTTGAAATCGGTTATCTAACCGACAGTCCTAGCGATTCTTGGCGCCCGAAAGTTGCCATCTCTGAAGGTCGCGGGCTTGAAGGTACTTCGTTCAAGGCAATAAAGCAGGGACTTGAAACAGGTCCGGTACTTTTTCAGGTTGCGGCGCCAGGAACCGCACGGTCACTTTACTGTTCCGATTGCAACACTCGATCGCAGTGCAATAAGTGCAATGGACCGCTATGGATGAACGCGAACCAGCAGATCGTTTGCAGATGGTGCGGACAATTCAACCTCAATTTTCAGTGCAAGCCATGCGGTGGAACCAAACTCTCACAGGGCGCAGCCGGCGCAACCCGCTGGGTTGAGCAGCTTGGAAAGTCATTCCCAGGAATTCCAATCAAGGAAGTGACTGTTGAAAAGGGGCCATTCGAAATTTCGGACAAACCTCAAATCATCGTTGCAACTCCAGGAATCGAACCAGTGGTTAAAGCCGGCTATTCGGCGATTGTTTTCGTGGATTGCGCGGCACAACTAGGACGTGACAGCTTGCGAGCCCCAGAGGATGCCCTACGCGGCTGGTTGAACGCCTTGGGTTTCATGAGAACTAGTGGTGTCGCGGTGGCGGTCGGTGTGTCTCCAGAAGTCTCTAAGGCACTATCACTCGGAGAGGTTGCGAGCACAGCTTCTGACATGCTGGCTGAACGTGAAGAGTTAGGTTTTCCACCGGCACGAAGAATTGTGAGCGCCACCGGCTCACGGGAGTTGGTTACCCAACTTGGTGATCTCTTGAAGCAGATTGATGGAGTGAAAGTACTCGGGGTTGCATCTTCGGTTACTAATACCGCTGACTCCGATTATCGAATGCTTGCTTCATTCACATATTCCAGTGGTAATCAAGTTTCAACAGCCGCAAGAGAATTCCTAATCGGATTAGGTTCAAAGTCGCTGCGCACTAGCGCCAAGAGCGGTCGGGCGATTCGTCCGGTGACTATTAAGTTCGACGACCCTCGGGTACTTTAGGCTGGTCAAGTGTCGATACTCTTTGCGGGAACCCCGCCAAATGCAGCAGTAACTCTTCGCGAGTTACTTGTTGCTGGCACACCAATTTCGCTCGTTTTGACGAGACCCGACGCACCAATTGGTCGAAAGGCGGTTATCACTCCGTCTCCAGTTGCATTGGTGGCTGAAGAATTTGGGATACCGACAATCAAGTCGAATTCGGTCGGAGAAGACGAATTGGCCACCATCCAAAAAGCCGGCATAGATTTCGCAATTGTGGTCGCACTAGGCGTAGTCCTAAAAGATGAAGCCTTGAAGGCTTTACCAAAGGGTTGGTTCAACCTTCACTTCAGTTTGCTGCCGCGTTGGCGTGGAGCTGCACCGGTGCAGCACGCCATAATCGCGGGAGATAAAGATACTGGCATTACGGTTTTCAAGATCGACGCTGGTCTCGATACTGGACCAATTGCGGCTACGTTGCCAACCGAAATTCAACCAAACGAAACTGCTGGAGATCTGTTAGCGCGACTAACCAATCTCGGGGTGTCGCTGCTTTTGGAGACAATTCCGCGAATCGAAAGCGGCTTAGTGACTTTAGAACCTCAAGGTGCCAATGGGATTACCATTGCCCCTAAATTGTTCAAAGCCGACGGAAAAGTTGATTTGAACCGACCGGCAGCGAATGTTTCGCAACAAGTCCGCGGGGTCACACCAGAGCCTGGTGCTTGGCTTTCGTTCAGAGGAGAGTCGCTGAAGCTAATCGAGGTACGAGAATCGAATCAAGTGCTTGGTCTTGGTCTGCTCGCAAACCTCGACGACAAAATCTTTGTTGGTTGCCGCGCTGGAGCACTGGAACTTATTCAAGTTCAACCAGCCGGAAAGTCGCGCATGGCCGCTGCAGATTGGTTTAGGGGTCTCCATGGTTCCGATTTCAAATTAGGTGACGATGTCCAACTCTAGAGAAGTTGCCTACGACGCACTTTTGGCCGTCGAGCGTCAAGACGCTTACTTGAACCTTGTACTTCCAAAGGCCTTGGCTAAAGCACGATTGTCAAACGTCGACGCCGCCTTTGCCACCGAACTTGCTTATGGAACCTCTCGTTGGCAGGGGCTTTATGACTGGATTATCGAGGACGCCACCGGTCGTGAAACTTCCTACATTGATTTCGATGCATTGATTGTTATTCGGCTTGGAGCCCATCAACTTCTTGAGCTTAATACTCCTGCTCACGCTGCAATCTTTGAGATGGTAAACCTAGCTAAGAAGCGACTAAAAGCGTCCGTGGTCGGCTTCATCAACGCGGCTCTGAGACGCATCTCGGAACGACCCCGCAAGGTATGGATCGAGCGATTGCATGACTCTGGTCTAAGTTCTGAAGCAATCAACAGCATCGAATTTTCACATCCACTTTGGGTTACCCGAGCATTGAAACTCGCGCTACAGTCTGAGGGTGCCGCGGATGAACTTGTAGCTGCGCTAATTTCAGACAATGAAGCACCAAAAGTTAATTTGGTGGCTTTGCCTGGAAAAAAATCGGAAATTGAATCAACACTTTCCAAGGAAGGTGTTTCGCCGCTCGGGTATGTTCTGAATTACGGGGATCCGAGTAAATTAGCTGGGGTTTCCACTGGAGCCATGCGTGTTCAAGATCAAGGTTCTCAACTCGCCGCAATGGCGCTGGCGTCTGTAAAAACAGACAGCAAATCGAAGGAATGGTTAGACCTTTGCGCAGGTCCAGGCGGTAAGGCAGTCTTACTGGCAGCTCTCGCCAGGCAATCAGGGGCACTTTTGACTACAAACGAGGTTTCTGAACATCGGGCCACATTAGTCGCCACGGCACTTCGTCACAGTGGATTTGAAGCCAAGCAAATGCAAGTTGATGGCCGAAAACTTGCATCAGAGGCCAAGTTTGACCGCGTTCTTCTCGATGCTCCTTGCACCGGGTTAGGCGCTCTTCGTAGGCGTCCTGAGTCGCGTTGGCGCAAAAACGCTGAAGACCTAAAAGACCTCTCGGTATTGCAGCGTGAACTGATTGAATCAGCCTGGAACGCCTTATTACCAGGTGGAGTACTTGGCTACGTGACCTGTTCGCCACACCCAACCGAGACCACCGGTCAAGTCGAATGGTTATTACGAACTTTCCAAGATTCTGAGCTTCTGAATGCCACAGCTGAATTGATGACCATCAATCCGCTACTGAATCTCAATCCCAGCCGGAAAACCGTACAACTTTGGCCGCACCGCAATGACACCGACGCCATGTTTATTGCCCTAGTTCAGAAACGAAAGTAGTTTAGGACTATGACGGCACTAATCCACCCGAGTATTCTTTCGGCTGACTTCGCGAATTTTCAAACCGAATTCGTCAGTATTTCTAGTGCAGATGCCATCCACGTAGATGTTATGGATGGTCATTTCGTACCCAATCTGACTTTTGGTTTGCCTGTAGTGAAGCGTCTTGTGCAAATTTCCGAACTTCCAATTGACGTTCACCTGATGATCGAAAACGTAGATTTCTTAGCAGTGAGCTATGCCGATACCGGTGCCGCTAGCGTCACTTTCCATCAAGAAGCGTCGGTCGAACCCGTCAAACTCGCTCGTCAATTGAGGGCAGCAGGGGCTAAGGCTTCGATTGCTGTCAAACCAGGCACAGGACTCGAATTCGTATTAGATAACCTGAGCGAATTCGACATGGTCCTTGTGATGACCGTGGAACCTGGTTTTGGTGGTCAGAGTTTCATGTCGGACATGATGCCAAAAGTTGAGCAGGCGCGTGCCGAGATTGATCGACTAGGACTAAACATACGCTTACAGGTGGATGGCGGAATTGACGAAAACACCATTAAAGTAGCCGCGCAAGCCGGAGCAGACACCTTTGTTGCAGGCAGTTCGGTCTTCTCAAAATCAGACCGCAACGGTCAAATCGAATTGTTGCGAGACATTGCAAACAAGGCATTCGATTACTAAAGCATTGAATTCGTAGGTTAACCTTGAAGGTATGACCACTTTTTCCGAGCTATTCAGTGAACTGCAACTCAAGGCAATAGAGCGCCCTGCAGACTCACATACGGTCAAGTGGTTGGACGCAGGTGTCCACACCATCGGTAAGAAGATTGTCGAAGAAGCCGCCGAAGTTTGGATGGCCGCCGAACATGAATCCAACGAACGCACGGCTGAGGAAATTAGCCAGTTGCTCTACCACGTCCAAGTCCTAATGATTTCCAAAGGCATCAGCCTTGGTGAAGTCGAAAATAAGCTCTAGAGGTTCAAATGTTAAGAGTTGCTATCCCGAACAAAGGGATTCTTTCAGATACTGCAATCACTATGCTTCGCGAAGCTGGTTATGCTACCCGCCGCGACCAAAAGGAATTGCACGTTATCGACAGCGATAACAACATCGAGTTCTTTTATCTCCGACCACGTGACATTGCTACCTATGTTGGTTCTGGTTCGTTAGATGTTGGTCTGACCGGCTTAGATCTTCTTCTTGATTCAAGATCCCCAGCCGAATTGGTCGAAGATCTGCGATTCGGTGAATCCACTTTCCGTTTTGCCGGCCCCGTTGGTTCTTTCAAGTCATTGAAAGATCTTGAGGGTAAGCGAGTTGCCACAGCCTATGTTCAGCTGGTTGAAGACTATCTCGCCAAAGAAGGCATTTCCGTAGAGCTTGTGAAACTTGATGGCGCCGTTGAAACCGCCGTTCGTCTTGGAGTCGCCGACGCCGTTGCCGACGTAGTGTCTACAGGAAATACCCTTCGTCAAGCCGGTCTAGAGATCTTTGGCCCTGTTTTGCTTCACTCCACGGCACACTTAATTAGTGCTCCTGGAAAGGCCGGCATTGCAGCCAGTTTGCTTCGACGCCTACGTGGTGTCGTTGTTGCTCGTGAGTACGTGATCTTCGACTACGACTGTCCAGCAGATTTGGTCGAGCGAGCTTCAGAGATCACTCCAGGTATTGAGTCACCTACCGTTTCGCCATTGCGCGATCAAGACTGGGTTGCGGTTCGTGCTTTGGTTAAGGCATCTGAAACCAACAGCACCATGGACGCGCTCTATGAACTTGGAGCTCGAGCGATTCTGGTTAGTGCGATTCACGCTGCAAGAATCTAATGTCCCTAACTGTTCGCGTAATCCCATGTCTGGATGTGGCTGAAGGCCGAGTCGTCAAGGGTGTGAATTTCGAGAATCTGCGAGACGCCGGAGATCCGATCGAACTTGCCAATTACTACTACCAGTCAGGCGCAGACGAACTGACCTTTCTTGATGTAAAGGCAACTGTCGATAACCGCTCGACAATGTATGAATTGGTTTCAAAAACTGCAGAGCAAATTTTCATTCCTTTGACTGTCGGCGGGGGAGTGAGAGCGGTTTCTGATGTTGGCAATTTACTTTCAGCAGGAGCCGACAAGGTGAGTGTTTCTTCAGCCGCTATTGCTAGACCTGAACTGTTGTCAGAGATTGCTGACCGCTATGGAAATCAGGTGTTGGTCCTTTCGCTAGACCTTAAGCTACGTGAAGGCAAAACCGACGAATGGGTGGTCACAACGCATGGCGGCCGCGAAGTAACAGACATCGATGCATTGTCATGGATTGAAAAATGTGCCGAGTTAGGCGTCGGTGAATTGTTGGTAAATAGCATCGACACCGATGGAACCAGGTCTGGATTTGATCTAGAGCTGATTAGTGCTGTGCGGTCGGTATCTTCGCTTCCGCTAATCGCTTCGGGTGGGGCCGGAGCGGCGAAGGACTTCGTACCTGCCGCGCTTGCTGGTGCAGATGCCGTTCTAGCTGCTTCCATCTTCCACAATCGCACCGTTACCATTGCAGAAGTAAAGGATGAATTGTTGAAAGGTGGGTTTGAAGTTCGATGACTTTTGAAAAATTAGAAAACCTTACCTTCGACGAAAAGGGTCTGATTCCAGCCATAGTCCAAGATGCCAAGTCCGGTCGTGTGATTATGTTCGCCTGGATGAATCTTGAGTCTTTGAAAGCAACCATCGAAACTGGGGAAAGCGTGTTTTTCTCGAGAAGCCGTCAAGAGTTGTGGCATAAGGGGGCTACAAGCGGAAATTTCCAGGTCGTGAAGTCAATTCAAGTTGACTGTGATTCGGATTCACTGCTAATTCAAGTTGAACCTAAAGGTCCAGCCTGCCATTCCGGAACCGAATCCTGTTTCGACTCAGGAACTATTGAGGTAAAGGCATGAGCGTAAGGAACAGTACATTTCAAGATCTCCTCGACTCGTTAGACCAAAATCGTGTCTTTCCTGTCGTTCGGGAAATTTTTTCTGATTCACTTTCGCCTCTGGGCATTTTCGAATCGCTCGCCGAAAAGAACGAGGGCTCGTTTCTCTTAGAGTCAGCAGAGCAAGGTGTTTGGTCACGTTTTTCCTTTGTTGGAGTGAAAGTTCGCGGACGCCTAGTTCAAGAGGCTGAATCTTCAGTCGAGTGGATAAGCCACGACAATCAAGGAGCACTTCCGAAAGATTTGGGGCTTGACTTGCCTCAGCAACCTTTAGACGCACTTGCGCTAATTCAAGAGGCTTGGGCTAACCGTCAAAATACACTTGAGCTACCGCTGACTTCTGGGTTGATTGGAACTATTGGCTGGGATGTAATTCGCGACATTGAAGATTTGCCGGCTGGTCCCGAAGATGACAATCCTTTTCCAAGAATCAGTTTCTCTCTTATTCAGGACCTGGTCGTTATCGATCACCAAGCTGCATCTCTGATTTTTATTTCCAATATTTTTCTCGAGGGTCAACCTGAAACAGAACTTCGAGCGCTTTTCACAAGAGCCCAGTCTTCAATAGAAGAAATGATTCAAAAGCTCGCACAAGGATCAAAACCGTACTTGGCTGATATCAATTTGAACTTGGAACCTGAGGTTTCATCGAATCAAACAAAAGGTTCATTCCTCGATGTCGTTGAAAAGGCCAAAGAATTTGTCCGAATCGGCGATGTTTTCCAGGTAGTCCTTTCGCAACGCTTTCAAACTCGCACAGACTCATCCGCACTTGAAATGTACAGGGTATTGCGATCGCTAAATCCAAGCCCGTACATGTATTTACTCAATGGAAGCGACAGCCTCGGTCAGTACGCGGTTGTAGGAGCTTCGCCTGAATCTCTGGTTTCAGTTAATTCAAATAGAGTAACTACCCATCCCATCGCGGGTTCGAGACCTCGTGGCAAAGATTGGGAAGAGGACCACTCTCTGGAACAGGATCTCCTTGCCGACCGAAAAGAGACCGCAGAGCACTTAATGCTTGTTGACCTGGCTCGAAATGACCTATTAAAGGTTTGTCAGCCTTCTTCAGTCACTGTAAGCGAGTTCATGCAGGTACACCGTTTTAGCCACATTATGCATTTGGTTTCCACGGTTGAGGGAGACTTGACGCCAGGTCTCTCGCCAGTGGATGTCTTTAAGGCAACCTTTCCAGCCGGAACGCTTTCCGGCGCGCCAAAGCCAAGAGCTTTGGAAATCATCACCGAACTCGAGCCAACCGCTAGAGGTATCTATGGCGGGGTTGCGGGATACTTCGACTTTTCAGGTAACTCAGATCTAGCAATTGCCATTCGAACCGCTGTCATTCGCGATGGTGTTGCGACTGTTCAAGCGGGTGCAGGGATTGTTTTGGATTCCGATCCGGTCTCAGAATTCGAAGAAACTCGAAGCAAGGCTCGGGCTTCGCTCAGGGCTATCGCAGCATCGAACTCTGCGAATCGACTCTGAATATGAGAAGAATCGTCCTGCTTGTAAATATATTTTCGCTTTTGAGTGCCTGGCTTTTCGCCTCCCAGACTTGGGCCTCTGCCGACATTATTGAATCTGGAAAAACGGTTTCGACCTCTGGCTTGGAGGGTTATCCGCAACTGGCTTTTCTTTTGGCGACTGGAATCCTTATCCTTTGGCTATCGCGGTATATGAATTCTGTTTTCTCGAAATTTCTCACCAGTGCCGTGGTTGTGTTCTTAATCGCGGCTGCATCTCCCGTATGGTTTGACTCTGCCTCTGGGTCTCTGTCAATTTTGGGTGGTCAAATTTCTAAACTGACTGGTGTCAGCGATTGGCTGGGTCAAGGCGACCTGTTAAAAAACACTTTCTTCAATCATTTGATGGCCGACCTGTTTGTAATAGCAATCATTTTCTGGTTTCTAAGTTTGCTTTTCCTTATTTGGGCTGGCAAGCCGGGGCAAGAGCGCAAAGAATTCGTTACTCGTATCGACAATTTGCCGAGCTGGTAAGCGCTCAACGATAAACTTATAAGCAGAGAGTTTAAGGAAAGGCAATCATGTCGGCAGATCACCCAGAAGACACTAACCACGGAGACACAGTTGCAGCATGGACTTCCGTGACAGTAGTCATGGTCGGTTTTGCTGGCCTGGTTTTCTTCTTTTACGTTCAAAATGAAGCTCTAACTTGGGCTTCCGCTGCTGTCATTGTTGTGGGCACCGCCCTAGGTCCGGTACTGGCTGCCCTTGGTCTTGGCAAGAAGAAAAACTAATTTCTTTGCTTGAAGGACTTTATGCCGGTTCCTTAGAGGATGCGGCCACTCGTCAGAATTCAGTTTCCATCGCGGAACTAGAAGCGCGCGTATCCAAAGCCCCGATCCCCATGGACGCAATCAAAGCTTTTTCTCGCCGTGAACAAATTCACGTGCTTGCGGAAGTTAAGCGGGCAAGTCCATCCAAAGGCGATTTGGCGGCTATCGTCGATCCGGCAGCTCTCGCGTTGCAATACCAAACCGCAGGAGCCACCGGCATCAGCGTTTTAACCGAACAACGAAAGTTCAAGGGCTCTCTGGCTGACTTGCAAGAAGTTCGCTCAAAGACTACGGTTCCGCTACTGCGTAAAGACTTCATTGCGACCGAGTATCAACTTCTTGAGGCAAGAGCCTTCGGAGCGGACATCGCATTACTCATAGTTGCCGGCCTGGATCAATCCACGCTGCGAAGACTAATGCGATTTACATTGGAGCTCGGAATGACTCCTTTTATCGAGACTCATGACCGGTCAGAGTTAGAACGCGCCCTGGATTTGGATGCCAAATTCGTGGGAGTAAACGCCAGAGATCTCTCAACTTTTGAAACAAATCGTGACCTATTCGGTGAGCTTTCGCATATGTTCCCAAGCGACGTAATCAAGGTCGCCGAATCTGCGGTTCGCAATCAGGGTGATGTTCAGCACTATAGAGACGCGGGTGCAGATGTCGTACTCGTAGGCGAAGCACTGGTCACATCCGATCCGTCGGTAACTCTCGCGAGCTTTCTTGAGGTTAAATAGGTAAATGGCCAATTCAAGAAATCTTCGTGATCAACAAGGACCTTACTTTGGCGAATTTGGTGGTCGATTCGTTCCTGAAAGTTTGATTGCCGCGTTGGATCAACTTGAAACCACCTATCGCACCGCACAGAAAGACCCAGATTTTCAAGCCGAACTGGCTGAATTGCACCGCACCTACACGGGTCGTCCATCAATCCTCACCGAAGTTAAGCGCTTTTCGTCTCATGCTGGTGGCGCACGGATAATTCTCAAACGTGAAGACCTCAATCACACCGGTTCGCATAAAATCAACAACGTTCTTGGTCAGGCGCTTCTTACCAAGCGAATGGGCAAAACCAGAATTATTGCCGAGACTGGAGCAGGTCAACATGGAGTTGCGAGCGCAACTGCCGCAGCTCTTTTTGGACTTGAATGTGTTGTCTACATGGGCGAGGTTGACACCAAGCGTCAAGCATTGAACGTGGCTCGCATGGAACTTCTCGGGGCCAAGGTGATTCCGGTTAAGACTGGCAGTCGAACCCTCAAAGATGCAATCAACGAAGCCCTACGTGACTGGGTTACCAACGTTGATAACACCCATTACCTACTAGGTACTGTCGCTGGACCACACCCGTTTCCAGAAATGGTGCGAGACTTTCATTCGGTAATCGGTAAAGAAGCCAGAGCTCAGATGCTTCAGGAGTTTGGCGCACTTCCAACAGCATTGGCTGCCTGCGTCGGGGGAGGCTCGAACGCGATTGGACTGTTCCACGCTTTTCTAGACGATGAAGACGTTCAGATTTATGGATTTGAAGCTGCTGGTGACGGCATGGACACACCACGTCATGCTGCCACTCTCAATTTTGGAAAACCTGGTGTCTTGCATGGTGCAAGAAGTTACATGCTTCAGGACGAAGACGGTCAAACCATCGAAAGTCACTCTATTAGTGCTGGGCTAGATTATCCTGGTGTCGGCCCGGAGCACTCTTGGCTCAAGGACATTGGCCGTGCTCAGTATCGAGGCATTTCCGATTCCGAAGCCATGGACGCACTTCGACTTCTTAGCCGTACTGAGGGCATCATTCCCGCTATTGAAACTGCACACGCTCTTGCAGGCGCCTTGAAACTCGGTAGAGAGCTTGGTCCTGATTCAAGTATTTTGGTAAACCTCTCGGGCCGAGGCGACAAGGACATGGAGACTGCTGCTAGATACTTCGGATTGTTGGATGCCCATGAGTAAAGTTACTGAAATCTTTGAGCGCAATCGAAAATCTGGCGAATCGACTCTTATTGGATATTTCCCGGCTGGATTTCCGACCTTCGAAGAATCGTTAGAGGCTTGTGTCGCGATGTGCGAAGCCGGCGTCGACATCCTAGAACTTGGTGTTCCTTACAGTGATCCAGTTATGGATGGACCGGTAATTCAAGAAGCTACCGAAGTGGCGCTTTCCAACGGCTTCCGACTAGTTAGGATTTTCGAACTTGTTTCGGCAATCTCGAAGCGAGTTGCCACCCCAATTTTGGTCATGACCTACTGGAATCCTGTTTTGCAGTACGGTGTCCGTAAATTCGCGGAAGACCTTAAAAAGTCTGGGGGAGTCGGGCTCATCACACCAGACCTGATCGTAGATGAAGCCTCCACTTGGCTCGAAGTCTCCGATGAACTCGATCTCGACCGGGTCTTTCTTGCGACGCCGAGTTCGGCGCAGAATCGCGTAGATCGAACAGCGGAAGTCTCAAAGGGTTTCGTATACGCAGTTTCAACTATGGGAATCACCGGTGCCCGTGAAGATTTGGATCGCAAAGCTCGTGAAGTTGTGAGCAAGGTCAGAACTGCAAGCGGCTCGCAGAACGTCGCCGTTGGTATCGGTATCAGTACTGCCGACCAGGTTCACGAAGTTAACTCTTACGCCGATGGCGCAATCGTAGGATCGGTATTTGTGCGAGCATATGCAAGTGGCGGAATTACCGAGTTAAAGCGCGTTACCAAAGAGCTTTCCGGAAAATAAAAGAAAGAAAACCATGCAATCGTTTGTTTCCCAATTTCCAACCCCACCATTCAGCAGTTTCTCGCTAGGTCCGTTGACCATTCACCTTTACGCCTTGTGCATTCTTGCTGGAATCGTCGTGGCCTACTTTATTGGCGCGGCTCGTTTTGTGAAGCGTGGCGGTGATTCCGGGACTCTTCTTGATGTAGTGCTGTGGGCAGTCCCCTTCGGTATTGTAGGCGGGCGCTTGTTCCACGTGGCAACACACTTGGGTGACTATTTTGGGGTCTACCCAACAGTCCAAGAGACTTTTATGCACGTAATAGCCGTTTGGGAAGGCGGCCTGGCTATTTATGGTGCCGTTATTCTAGGTACTTTCGGTGCATGGTTGGGAGCAAAACGTGCCGGAGTTCGTTTTGTCACGGTCCTCGATGCCTTAGCACCTGGAATTTTGCTGGCTCAAGGAATTGGGCGTTGGGGAAATTACTTCAACCAAGAACTCTTTGGTCAGGCCACCGACCTTCCTTGGGGATTGCTCATCGAGAAAAACAACAACCCTGCATTTCCATCAGAGTTTCCTGCTGGAACCCTGTTCCACCCAGCATTTCTTTATGAATTTATCTGGGACGTATTAGGTGCTCTTCTAATCATTTGGCTTGCAAAACAGCTGAAGCTTCAGTGGGGTAAGGTTTTTGCTCTCTATTTGATCGTTTACTCGGTAGGACGATTCTTTATTGAAGCCATTCGACTAGACCCAAGTGAAGTTTTCTTTGGTTATCGCACCAATCAGTGGTCGGCAATTATCGGAGTGCTAATCGGAGCCGCTTTCTGGTACCTACAAGCAAAGCGTCATCCAGGAGTAGAAGGCCCGGTCTATTTGAAGCCTCAAGTAGAAGAGGAACCTTCAGAAATGGACGCATCCAAATAGTCCTTAGGTTAGACTTTTTAGGCAATTGAGCTAAGTTCCAAAGGGCCAGTGTTGTCCCTCCGATTCGATAAATATTGGGGAGTGCAACATGAGTGAAGTATCCGCTTTCAAGCGTTTCAACACTGCACCCGCAGCGACTGGTCTTTACGACCCAAGTCGCGACAAAGACGCATGTGGTCTGGCTATGGTTGCCACACTTCGGGGCACCGCAGGTCACGACATTATCGATACCGCTCTTGATGCACTTCGCAATCTAGAACACCGTGGCGCGGTCGGTTCTGACGCCGGAACCGGTGACGGTGCGGGAATTCTTTCTCAGCTCCCAGATCGATTTCTAAGGAGCGTCGCAGGAGCAGAACTCCCTGCTCTCGGAATGTACGCTGCTGGTCTGGTTTTCATTCACCAGGACGAATCGATTGAAGTATTCAAGGCAAGTTTTACTAGCCTCGCTGAAAGCGAAAATCTAACCGTTTTGGCTTGGCGCGACGTACCGGTTCGTCCTGAAGTTCTGGGAGATTTGGCTAGGGCAGCAATGCCACAGATTGTTC
>JALQVK010000043.1 GCA_023260375.1 Rhodoluna sp.
CAGTTGTTGGGTACGGCTTTGAAGACATTTGGATAATTGTCCAGCCACTTCCAGTGCTTGAAAGGGAAGCTCACCACAAACGCGCGCCCAACGATGAATTTCTTATTGACGAAGCCTTTGTTAGGTAAATCGCCGTGAAAACGCGAGTCCTCACTATTACCGCGATTGTCACCCATGACCCAATAAGAATTTGCCGGCACTTTGACATCGAAAGTTTTGTCGCTTGGATTCGAGCCCGGCGCAACATATGGTTCGGTAATGGCAGTTCCGTTGATCATGATTTTTCCGCTCGGAGAACAGCAAACTACTCGGTCACCGGGCTTTCCAATGATTCTTTTAACAAGGTGCTGCGACGAATCCGGGGCAATCAATCCGAATGCCGAAAGGAAGAAATCGACACCTTGCTCAAATGGGCCCTTATTTGAAACCGCGGGCTTACTGTTGAGCCACCCACCCGGATCTTTAAACACCACGACATCGCCGCGTTCTGGAGCGATGACTGCAGGAACCAATTCGTTTACAAAAATACGGTCATCAATTTGCAATGTTTCAAGCATCGAACCCGAGGGAATAAAAAAGGAGCGCAGTAAGAAAGTCTTTATCAACAGGCTCAGGATGAGCGCAGCTCCGACAACGGTGACGAAATCAATAAGTAAGCCGAGGAAAGCGTTTTTCTTCTGCACGCGGCGCAAAAAACGCCCCAAAGCCGTTTTAGGCTCGGGACGTTCTTTGATCATTAAGAAAGACTATTTCTTGCCGGCAACGTTGGCGCGCTTTTCGCGAATTTTCGCCTTCTTGCCGCGTAGGTCGCGCATGTAGTAAAGCTTGGCACGACGTACGTCTCCGCGCTGAACTACTTCGATCGACTCGATGATTGGTGAGTGGATTGGGAAGGTACGCTCTACACCGAAACCGCCAGCGTCCTTACGAACGGTGAAAGTCTCGCGGACGCCGTGGCCCGAGCGACGAATTGCGTAACCCTGGAAAGCCTGAACACGGCTGCGGTTACCTTCGATGATGTTTACGTTTACCTTGATGGTGTCTCCTACGCGGAATTCAGGAATGTCTGAACGTAGGTTTGGTGCATCAACGACGTCGAGAATGTGCATTTTAGATCGCTCTCTGTTTTCGCACGCAGGTCAAAAACGAATGGGTTTGGTATTTCGCTCATTCGCTCCCCTGCGGCAGAGACTACAAGGAATGAGCAACCTGTCTATTCTGCCACAATGGCATCGCTTATTGCTAGTCGCTCAGCAAATCTGGGCGAACCGCTTTAGTTCGCTCCACCTGCTGTGCATGGCGCCAGGCAGCAATCGCCGCATGGTTTCCGCTGGTGAGCACCTCTGGCACATCGAATCCTCGCCAAGAGGCAGGCTTGGTATAACTCGGGTATTCCAATAGCCCCGATTCATTGTGAGACTCTTCAGCCAAGGACTCGGCGTTGCCAATCACCCCTGGAATCAAGCGGGCGATTGACTCAATCATGGCAATCGCTGCCACTTCCCCACCATTGAGAATGTAGTCGCCGATGCTGATCAGTCGAACCTTGGCCTCGGTGCTCGCGTAATCAATGACGCGCTGGTCAATTCCCTCATAGCGGCCGCAGGCGAAGACGATGTGCTCGGCCTTAGCAAGCTCATAGGCTGTGGCCTGCTTAAACACTTCACCGGCCGGGTTGGTGAAGATCACAATGGTTTCGCCTTCTGGGTCCAGAAGTTCGTCGAAAGCCAAACCCCACGGTTCCGGCTTCATCAACATGCCAGCGCCACCACCGTAAGGCGAGTCGTCGACGGTTTTGTGCTTGTCGAAAGTCCACTTGCGAAGGTCGTGTGCTTGGAACTGAATCAGGTTCTTTTCCTGTGCCTTGCCAAGCAAGGAAATATTCAACGCATCGAAGTAATCCGGAAAGATGGTCACGGCGTCGATGCGCATTAGTCTTCTTCGATCTCTTCGAACAGACCAAGCGGCGGGGTCACGGTTAGCCTTCCAGCTGCTACATCCACTTCAGGCACAATCGCCTTGACAAATGGAACCATAACTTCGTTTTCGCCAACTTTCACGACCAACAGATCCTGGGCTGGGAAATGCTCGACGCGAATAACAAGCCCAAGCTCTTGATCTCCTCGGAATACCTTGAGGCCAACCAACTGATGGTCGTACCAGGCGTCAGGCTCTTTTGGAAGTTCTTCAACGTCTGCCTGCACCAACAAAATTGCACGAATTAGCGTCTCGGCAATGCTTCGATCGGTTACGCCTTCTAAGAAAATGACCGGCGCTAGGTTGTACCAGCGAAGTTCGGTAACCGTAACGGTCTTACCGAACCATGGAGAATCTTGTGGTACTTGTAACTCTAGAACTGCGCCAGGAACAAACCGCTCATTCGGGCTGTCGGTATATAGTTCGAGCTTGATTGCTCCCTTTAGGCCGTGCGCTTTGAGAAGGCGGCCAACCCGGAGCTGAGTTTGATTAGAAATCTGTGTCCACCACGTCGACACGGACTTTTTTACCGTCGGCTAAAGCCTTAATGACGGTTCGCAGCGACTTAGCAGTGCGGCCGCCGCGCCCGATAACTCGGCCAAGGTCCTCCGGGTGCACGTTGATCTCCAGTAG
>JALQVK010000074.1 GCA_023260375.1 Rhodoluna sp.
GGTCAATCTTGCCGTCTGGGGTGCGGTTGAATGGTAGACCCATGTTCTCTAGGTCGATAACGGCCTGAACCGATTCCTTGGCCAGAATCTCGGCAGCGTCCTGGTCTACCAGGTAGTCGCCACCCTTGACGGTGTCGAAAGTGTGCCATTCCCAACTGTCTTCTTCAACGTTGGCCAGAGCCGCAGCCATTCCACCCTGGGCAGCACCGGTGTGCGAGCGGGTTGGGAAAAGCTTAGAGATTACTGCAGTCTTGGCGTGAGGGCCGGCTTCGATGGCAGCGCGCATACCAGCTCCACCTGCGCCAACGATGACAACGTCGTACTGATGGTTGTGAACCTTAGGTTTGCTCAATTACTTACTTTCCGATATTGCAGAACTCAGGCAGCGCCGAAGCGACGCTGGTGTCTGGGCATGGGTCAAAAGTTGTGGTTACCAGGGTTCCGAGCACAATCAGCAAGATGCAAATGGTCCATAGTGAGAAGTTCAGGCTCTTGCGCCATCCTTCGCGCTCGGCATAGTCGTTTACCAGGGTGCGCATACCGTTGGTGCCGTGAATTAGCGCGAGCCAAAGCATTAGGGTATCCCAGACCTTCCAGACTGGATTCGCCCACTTGCCTGCCACAAATGCGAAGTCGATGGCCTTGATGCCGTCACCGGTAAAAAGGTTGATGAACAGGTGTCCAAAAATTAGGACGATTAGGACCACGCCAGAGGCACGCATGAATAGCCATGCCCACTTTTCACGGTTGGCTGACTTGCGATTGCGTGGGCTGCGAGGAGTTTCGATGGTAACCATTACTTACCTGCCTGGATGTACTCAAGAATGTGAACGATGTGGCGAGGAGCAAAGCCGACGAAAAGAACGAAAGCCACGGCGATGACGATCCAGAACATCAAGTTCTGATACTTGGCACCCTTGCGCCAGAAGTCAATCAGGATGATGCGAACACCGTTTAGCGCGTGAAACAAGATGGCTGCCACTAAACCAAGCTCGGCAATACCGATGATTGGGGTTTTGTAGGTCGCAATCACCTCGTTGTAGGCAACGGGGTCTAGACGAACCAAAGCGGTGTCTAGCGTGTGCACTAGAAGGAAAAAGAAGATGGAAACGCCTGTGATGCGGTGTAAAACCCACGACCACATGCCGGTCTTTCCTCGGTAGAGGGTTCCGGTTGGCTTGGTTGGCACGATGCCTCCTGATGATTCAAATCTGAAGCTAGCGTCTCTAAGTCTATCCCTGTAAGGAAACCGAACTTGGTCAGCATGGGCTTAAACTTGGCACTGTGCCAGAAAATTCCTTCACCCGCAAAGCATCTTTGATTGCTTGGATTTCTGCTGCAACTCTTGTGCTCACCAGCTGCGCTGAATTGCCGATCGCGGCGCCTATCACACCCGTGGACTACCGAGGTTGTGTCCTTTCCCAGAGCGACACCGACGATAGAACTCTCACCGAACTTTCCGAGTATTCGATGAACCAGGCTGCTGTAACCTACGGAATTCAACGGACGGATTTGTCGATTGAATCGACCAAGCTGGCCTCGGGTGTCAAGAAAATGGTTAAAGCTGGCTGTGATTTGATCGTGGTCTCGGGCATTGCATTCAAGAACGGTCTTACCGACCTCGCCTCCAAAAACCGGGCAACCAACTTTGTTTACGTTTCGGAAAAAGCCGAATCGGAAATTTCTTCGGCTAATCTCGACAATCTCATTAGCTACGGCGTCGACTTGTACGAAGTTGGTGTGATTGCCGGATTCCTTGCCGCAGATCTTTCGGCAAAGCAC
>JALQVK010000083.1 GCA_023260375.1 Rhodoluna sp.
CTTACTCAATGATCACGCAACAGCCATTGGGCGGAAAAGCACAATTCGGTGGACAGCGCTTTGGTGAGATGGAAGTTTGGGCCCTACAGGCCTACGGCGCCGCTCACACCCTACAAGAGCTACTAACCATCAAGTCTGACGACGTCTCAGGACGTATCAAGACTTATGAAGCGATCGTTACCGGTCAGAACATTCAGGCTCCTGGTATCCCAGAATCCTTCCGTGTTCTAGCCAAGGAAATGCAGTCGTTGGCCCTAAACATCGAGGTACTAGACGCCGCAGGTAATGCTGTTGAGCTAAAGGACCAAGACGAATTTGCAAGCGACCGTGCAACCGAGGACATGGGAATTAACCTTTCACGTCCAGAGTCACTAGCTTCATTCGACAACGAATTCACCGGCCGAGACATCTAAGAAAGAGAAGTAGAAAACAATGCAAGTTGAAGCTTTCGAAGCAATCCGAGTTGGCCTAGCCACCTCCGCTGACATCCTTTCTTGGTCTGCTGGTGAGGTTAAGAAGCCAGAGACCATTAACTACCGAACCCTAAAGCCTGAAAAGGACGGTCTGTTCTGTGAGCGTATCTTCGGTCCTACCAAGGACTGGGAATGTTCATGTGGTAAGTACAAGCGTGCTCGCTACAAGGACGTCGTCTGTGAGCGTTGTGGTGTACAGGTCGCTAAGTCGAACGTACGTCGCGAGCGCATGGGTCACATCACTCTGGCAGCACCAGTAACTCACATCTGGTACTACAAGGGTGTTCCTAGCCGTCTCGGTTACCTACTTGACCTAGCTCCAAAAGACCTAGACAAGATCATCTATTTCGCGGCTTACCGCGTCATGGAACGTCACGAAGACGAACTTGCCGCAAACGCTGCCCTAGACCGCGAGGACTACCTAGGCCGCATCGTTTCGATGCTGAACGAACGTGAAGCAGAGATCCGCGAAGTTGCTTCAGACGAAATCGCCGCACTAGAGGCCGAGGGCTACCGCATGCAGACCGCTGCGAAGTTCTGGGAAGCTCCAGAGTGGGTTCTTGCCGACATGTACAAGAGCGTTGACCAGCTAGTTTCGGCTGAGGCGAAGGACCCTGAAGGTTTCTTCAACCAGAAGCCACTAGAGGCTCCATCGGTTAAGGCAATCCGCGACCTTCAGTCGGCTTTCAAGAAGAAGACCGACAAGATCGTCCGTGAATTCGGTCGCCGCGAGCGTCGTGAAAGCCTTCAGCGTGAGCAGATGGCTTGGCGCATGCACCTGACTGCAAAGCCAGGAACGCTAATCCAGTACGACGACATCTTCGACCTATTCCACTACTACTACGGTGACTACTTCAACGTACAGATCGGTGCCGAGGCCATCAAGCAGATGCTTGAGAACTTCAAGCTAGAAGAAGTACGCGACGAGTTGAAGGAACTAATCAACAACTCGAAGGGCACCAAGCAGACCTACGCAATCAAGCGTCTAAAGGTTGTTAGCTCGTTTATCGAGTCGAACACCTCGCCAGTTGCCATGGTTCTAGACGTACTTCCAGTGTTGCCACCGGAAATTCGTCCAATGGTTCAGCTAGATGGTGGACGCTTTGCGACCTCTGACCTCAACGACCTTTACCGTCGTGTGATCAACCGCAACAACCGTCTACTCAAGTTCCAGGAACTAGACACCGTGCCTCGCACCATCGTCAACAACGAGAAGCGCATGCTTCAAGAAGCTGTTGACGCATTGTTCGACAACGGTCGTCGTGGTCGTCCAGTAACCGGTACCGGTAACCGTGCCCTGAAGTCGCTAAGCGATCTTCTAAAGGGTAAGCAGGGTCGTTTCCGCCAGAACCTACTAGGTAAGCGCGTTGACTACTCGGGCCGTTCGGTTATCGTGGTTGGTCCTCAGCTGAAGCTGCACCAGTGTGGTCTTCCAAAGCTGATGGCACTAGAACTCTTCAAGCCTTTCGTGATGAAGCGTCTAGAAGACCAGGGTTACGCGCAGAACATCAAGGCTGCCAAGAAGATGGTTGAGCGTTCACGCGCAGCTGTTTGGGAAGTTCTTGAAGAAGTTATCCGCGAGCGTCCGGTTCTACTAAACCGTGCACCAACCCTGCACCGTTTGGGTATCCAGGCATTCGAGCCAGTACTAGTTGAAGGCAAGGCCATTCAGCTTCACCCACTAGTTTGTGCTGCGTTCAACGCCGACTTCGACGGTGACCAGATGGCTGTACACGTACCGCTATCTCAGGAAGCTCAGGCCGAAGCCCGCATTCTTATGCTTGCTTCGAACAACATCCTGAAGCCTTCGGACGGTCGCCCAGTTGCTACCCCAACTCAGGACATGATTATTGGTATCTTCCACCTAACCGGTGTGAAGGAAGGCGCTCTAGGCGAAGGAAAGGCTTTCGGAAGCCTTGCCGAAGCACAGCTAGCGTTCGACGCGAAGGTCATCGACCTTCAGGCCAAGATCCGTCTACGTCTAGATGGCTCGCTTCGCGAGACCACCTTCGGACGCGCGCTATTCAACGAAACTCTGCCTGCAGACTTCCGTTACGTTGAGTACCAGGTTGGCAAGAAGGAAATCAGCCAGATCGTTACCGAACTAGTTGAGAAGAACGAGCGCGTTGAAGTTGCTCAGACCCTCGACCGAATCAAGGATGCCGGTTTCTACTGGGCAACCCGTTCGGGTGTATCGATGTCGATTTCCGATGCAAACTTCGACAACGAGAAGTTCTTCAAGCAGCGCGAAGACAAGATCAAGGGTGGTGAAGAGCTACACCGCAAGAAGCAGGATGAGTTCGAAGCCGGTCTGATCTCAGACGTTGAGCGTCGTGACGCACTTGGAACTCTTTGGAACGGTATTACCACCGAAATTGAGTCGCTAATGAAGGACTCAATCCCAGAAGACAACGCCATCTACAAGATGGTTACCTCTGGTGCTCGTGGTAACTGGATCCAGATCCGTTCGATCATGGGTATGCGTGGACCGGTTGCTACCGGTTCGGGCGACTTCGCACCGATGCCTGTTAAGGGAAACTACCTCCTTGGTCTAACCGCCAACGAGTACTTCATTAACGCGTCTGGTGCTCGTAAGGGTAACGCTGACACCGCGATGAAAACTGCGGCTGCCGGTTACCTAACCCGTCGTCTAGTTGACGTGGCTCAGGACGTTATCGTTCGCCAGGAAGACTGTGAGACTTCACGAGGACTTGAAAAGGAACTCAAGAAGTACAACGCAACCACCGACAAGTTCGAGTGGAACACCAAGGTACTAGAGCTTTCAGTTCTACACCGTGTTCTAGCCGAGCCAATCGTCGTTGGCAAGGACACCCTAGCTAAGGCTGGCGCCCGTGTTGACCAGACTCTTCTTACCGCGATCACCGCTGGTGACCCTAACGAGTCTGAAATCGACACCGTCGTTATTCGTTCAGTTCTAACCTGTGAGGCTCTATCGGGTGTCTGTGCAAAGTGTTACGGCACTTCGCTAGCAACCGGTAACGAGGTTGAACTTGGTGAGGCCATCGGTATCATCGCTGCTCAGTCGATCGGTGAAAACGGTACCCAGATGACCATGCGTACCTTCCACACTGGTGGTGCGACAAAGGACACTGCGAAGCAGGTTATTAAGAAGCGTATTGGTGGTATCGAAATGCGCGTTGAGCGTGTTATCGCTTACGACATCACCCAGGGTCTTACCGGTGTTACCGACCTCCTAGAGGCGCGTATCGGTTGGAACCGTCAGGGCAAGGTTGCTGTTATGGCATTCTGGCCTGGTGTGGTTGACGTCCGTGAGGTCGAGACCAAGGGTACTGCCAAGAAGTACGAGATCCGAGTTGTACCTCAGGGCGAAAAGGCTTTGGCAGACGCCAAGGAACTAGCAACCCGTTACAGCTTCTCGCGTACCACTTCGAAGACCTTCAAGAAGCTAGACCCAGAGCTACCAATCACCACTATCTCTGACCTAAACGACCTAGTGGTCGAAGCCGGTCAGGCAGTGGAGACCGGTGACTACCTAGTAGACGGCACCCCAATCCCTCACGAGGTTCTCTCGACCAAGGGACGCAAGGCTGCAGCTCAGGAAATCATCAACGGTGTTCAGGCTATCTATGGTGCACAGGGTGTAGATCTACACGACAAGCACCTCGAGGTTATCGTTCGCCAGATGCTTGGCAAGGTTACCGTTGTAGACGGTGGTGACACCAAGATGCTTCCTGGTGAAATCATCGACCGCAACACCTTCGCTAACAACAACCGTGAAGTTGTGAAGGCCGGCAAGAAGCCTGCATCAGCTCGTGAAGAAGTTATGGGTATGACCCGTGCTTCGCTAGCTGCTCAGTCTTGGCTATCGGCGGCGTCGTTCCAGGAGACCACCCGAGTTCTAACTCAGGCAGCTCTTGACCGTCGTACCGACCCACTGGTTGGTCTGAAGGAGAACGTCATCATCGGTAAGCTAATCCCTGCTGGAACCGGTCTCAAGGAGTACCGCAACATCAAGGTTGAAG
>JALQVK010000126.1 GCA_023260375.1 Rhodoluna sp.
ATTAGCAGAAGTGTCATCTGGGTAGTCGATTTCAAATGTCGAAGATTTGATTCCTGCACCTTCGGCATAGCTGATGTCGAGAACCGAAACCGGCATCTTCTTTTTCTCGGCGAAACGCAAATACATGCGCATCAACATTTCGGCGAAGTCTGTGGCGTCGTCGCCACCGGCACCGGCTCGAATGGTGATTACCGCTCCACGCGCATCATATTCGCCGTTGAGAAGAGTTTGAATTTCCAGCTCACCAATGTCTTTAGAAAGCGCTTCAAGTTCGGCTTTTGCTTCGTTCTGGCTGGCCGAGTCATTGGCGTCGTTGGCGAGTTCAACCAAGACCTCAAGGTCGTCTAGACGACTTTCAATTGAATCAAGTTTGGTGATTTGAGACTGGGCTCGGCTTAGCTTACTGGTGACCGATTGGGCCCTGGCGGTGTCGTCCCAGAGATTTGGGTCGGCTGCCTGCTCCTTCAATCCTGCGATCTCAGTTTCCAACTGGGCAGGGTCGACGACCACACGAATACTCGAAAAGGTGTCTTTGAGTTCGTTGATTTCTTTGGAAAGGTCAATCTCAGCCATCGCCTCTAGTCTAGGTAACCGATAATTAGCAGGTGGCCAAAACTACTCGCAAACTTCTCGGCGAACTTGTTGTGCCCGTATTCCTGCCGTCTGTCCTTTTTTCAGTTGCCGAAAACGCACTGATCCCGCTGATCCCTGCTAGCGCCCAAAGACTCGGTGCCGACTTGGCAACCGCGTCCATTGTGGCCGGTGTTTTGATGTTCGGAGTTTTGTTCGCGGATCTACCAGCAAGCAAATTTGTTTCCATCGTTGGCGAACGGCGGGCGATGTTGTTGGCAGCCTTGGCTGCTGCTGGCGGAATCGTTCTAGTCGGACTTGCCAGCAACTTGTTAATGATGTCGATTGGTGTGTTTTTAGTTGGAGCCTGTGCCGCGGTCTTCGGCTTAGCGCGACACACCTACATAGCCGAACATGTGCCGTTTGAAGTTCGAGCTAGAGCGCTGTCTTTGCTTGGAGGCATGTTCCGAGCTGGTGGAGTTTTCGGACCACTTCTAGCCGCAGCGCTTATCGCTGTCGGAGACGTCGGAGCGGTTTACTGGGTTGCAGTGGTGCTTTGCATAATTGCCGCAGTTTTAGTTTTCACCACCAAGGACGACCGCTCTGCCAACGAATCAAATCAAACTCGTCACAGCACCTGGCACATCACCAAACGCGAGTGGAAAAAGCTTTCCACCCTCGGACTTGCTTCATCTTTTCTCGCAATTGTGCGAACTGGTCGAATAATTGGACTGCCGTTGTGGGCCCTCTACCTAAAGGTTCCACCGGGAACTGCAACATTGTTTATTGGCCTGGCTGCCAGCCTTGACCTCGTGCTCTTTTATACGTCCGGACAGGTAATGGATAAGTGGGGTCGACGAGCTGCAGCTGTACCTACCATGTTCTTGCTTGGCCTCACCATGTTTGCACTCCCCCTAACTTCGGATGCTTGGGGAATCCTTTGGATTGGTCTGGCAATGTCGGTGGCCAATGGACTTGGTTCAGGTCTGATCATGGTGATTGGTGCAGACCTAGCCCCTCCAGACGCTCGAGGCGAGTTCTTGGCTGCATTCCGACTGATGATTGACGCCTCAACTTCAATGACCGCTCCAATCCTCTCGATAGCCGCGGTAACCGTTGGCCTAGGTTTTGGATTCGTGTTCTTCGGTTTTATCTCTCTGGCTGGAGCGTGGCTCATGTGGAAACACATTCCAACGTTTATTCAAAAACCTAAGAGACCGCTCTAGCTTTCGAACTGGCACAAACAGATCCGAATGAGCCGAAGGTAAGTCCGGTCACCGACCTCCAATGGGTGCAAACCACCGACGAGATGGTGTATCCATCCGAGCTGGTAATCGAGTATTCACTTGGCTCAATATCCATAAATTTGGCAGCTTCAATCAGAAGCCCACGAACCACTGGGCGGTAATCAAGATTTCTTACCGGCGGTATTTGGTCGCGACTTAAGTCGTTTGCCACCTTCAGAACCAACAGGTCTGATAACTGCTTATTTTGAAGAGTTTGATACTGAACCCCGATGAGTTCGGTCATAACTAAGGCGAAGATTGCCGTCAGTGTAATTACTCCAATACCAATCGGAATGATTGAGCCCGAGTCATTTCGATTCACCTGATACCGACCGCCGCGACACTAAAGGACCCCTGGTGAATCGTTATACAAATCAAGGGAGCCGAACATGCAATTCGAGTCAAATGAACACCAGTAGGCAGTATCGGCACCTGATTCATGGAAATACTTTTCGCGGCGTTTGTGGCAAGAATTTGGAGTTCAACCTTAGAAGTGAAACTCGACGAAAGCGCCAGAGCTCCTGTGAACACCAACATTTGGCCCAACACCACAAACAGAATGAACTCAAGCACCGCAGATCCCACTTCAGACCTACGGTTCGGATGGCACATGACCCACCACACCGAGACTTGGAAGTACTAGAGACAGCGGACCCAAAACCTGGGCTGCCGGAAGTTCAATTGAGATTGCACTCGAACCGTGGTTATGAGTTGCGGTCATTGAAAAGGTTTCCAGACCCAATCTAGTTTTGAGTTTCAATTTCACATCGTCAAAGACCTCGGCCGGTGTGGAATCTGGTTCGGCCGATTGCATGGCTGCCTCATTAGCAACTTGAGCTATTTGGGCTCGAGCAAAGGAATACCAAGTCACTCCGAGAGTCGCACTGGCCAAACCAAGCAGCGGAAGAGTCAGCATGAGGAATTCGACCACGGCCGAGCCACGGTCAGAAGTTCGCAACTTTATTCAGCGATTGATTGAGGATGCCACTTAGTGCAGGCGTTGCCACCGACCACAAAACCACAACCAGACCCGCTGTCATCAGAGTGATAAGCACCCAACCCGGAACGTCGCCGCGATCACTTGTTATCTTCTTCATTTTCTTGTCCTTTCAATAGGGAAGGTTTAGGTATTGGATTGCTGGAAAGACAGCGAAGAGCACGGTTACCGGCAGAATCAGGAACACTAAAGGCATCAGCATTAGGTTCTCTCTTTTGGATGCCTGAGTAAGTTGCACCTGAGATATGTGTTGCCTGAGGCTCTTAGCAAAAGCTACTAATTGTTCCGAAAGTGGTGAGCCAAACTGAAGTGAAACCTGGAGCTTGATTACGAGATCGGCTAAGGCACTAGAGCCAGCTTGTGATCTCAATGTGGTCAGTTCATCGTAAAGATTCCCTCCCAATTCGAGCGAAGCGAGCAACCGATGAAACTTCTGGGCCACTAAGCCTTTGGCACTTGAAAAGGTTTCGTGAAGCGCCCCAACCAGGCTCAAGCCAGAATCAAGTGCAACGGCTAGCAACAAACTAAGTTCTGCAACCTGATTTGTTTGTTCCAGATTTTCTTTAGACATCAAAGCCGCCGAAGATTCTAGAGAAATTCGAAAGTCGACCAGCGGCAACTACCAGTCGGTAGGCCACGAACGAAATCGCAAACCCGCAAACGAGCAAAGTTTGGCCGAGAGAGGAATTAAAAGAATTTCTAGTCTGCTCGTTGACGCTCAAGACTGCCATCAACACCCACGGAGACAAAAGCCCAAGCTTAGCTACGCTCAAGATTGCGTTTTGCCGCGCTCGAACATCTCCCCTGGCAGCTAACTCAAACCGAACCGAACTTGCATGTTCTTTAAGTGCCGAAAGCAGGTTTTGACCACCGGTGCGATGAGCCAAACCAACAATCGCGGCAAAGAGATCGGCCTGTGGCAAATCAACTTTCTTTCGAAATTGTTCGAGCCCAGAAATCAAAGGCAGTCCTCGATCGAGGCTTGAGGTAAGTTCTCGAAGCGACACATTCAATTCGGGCAAGTCGAAGTCAGTGCTAAAGGAAAAGGTGTCGGTAACCGAAATGCCAGATTGCAGACCTGAAATAAATACTTCTTCGAATTGGGGCCAAGCTTGTTCACGCTTGTTGCGGTTGAGTTCTTTACCGATGGCTTTAAATTCACGAACTGCGAGAGCGATTGCACTGATTGCGATAACCACCAATGCCCAGTTCAAAGTAAAACCTCATCCAACCGAAGGTGGCCACCGACCGACATTTGCTTTATCGAACTCACCCGACGACGTCCGTCCTGGTCTCTGAAACAGTGAACGAAAAGACGCATCGATGACCCAATCAGGCCGGAGAGAAATTCATTCGAAATGTTTCCGCCAGCAAGCAAAGGAAGCGTCCGAAGTTTATTTAGAGCTTCATCGCAAGAGTTCGCATGAACCGTGCACATCCCGGGGATCCCTGAGTTCATGGCAATCAACATATCGAGTGCTTCAGCTCCTCGAACCTCACCAACCACCAACCGAGTTGGACGCATCCGCAAAGACTCTCTGACTAGGCGCCGCAGGTCGATTCCATGCCGGCCTTCCAAACTTTCAGGCCTAGTTTGCATGGCTACCCAATCCGGCAAAAGACATCTCAGTTCGAAGGTGTCCTCCACCGAAATCACTCTTTCCGAGGCATCGAGGGCGCTTAGCAGTGCAGTCAGCAAAGTAGTTTTTCCAGCTTGCGTTGCGCCAGAAATGATGATGTTGGCGCCGGCTTTCAACTCGGTAACCAAATACTCAGAGGCAGTTTGAGTTAACACTCCTCTACCAACAAGTCCTTCGAGAGTGAGTACCTGATTCGAGAACTTACGGATATTCAGACTCAAGTTTTTTCGGGTCACATCTGGTATCACGGCATGAAGTCGAAAACCATTCTCGAGTTGAGCATCGATGAATGGTGAGGCGCGGTCAAGCCTGCGACCACTAATTCGAATCATTCGCTCGACCAGGGTCAATAACTCTTCAGCTTGGAACTCAACGTCGACTCGATAATGTTGCCCTGCCCTAGCAAACCAAACCTCACCTGGTTGATTTACCCAGACTTCTTCAACCGTCTCGTCGTCTAAGTAACCTTGCAGAAAACCCAAGCCGGAGAGTTTCAGCTGTAAAGCCTGGCGAAGATCCTGTTCAGCTTCATTTGCAAGATTTTCTTGCTCAACTTTTTTGTCTAGGACCATGTCAATTGCACGGTCTCTAATGTCTCTTGAGAGCGAGTCAACCAGATTTGTCATAGGGGCCAAGTTACTTACAAAAAGTTTTTAAACTCGGAAGTTTTCCACAGCGAAGTATTGCTACAATAAAAAGGTCCGCGGGAGTGGCGAAATTGGCAGACGCACTAGATTTAGGTTCTAGCGCTTAATAGGCGTGTGGGTTCAAGTCCCACCTTCCGCACCAGACAGAAAAGACCGAAGGTTTCCTTCGGTCTTTTGCTTTAACTACTGCAGGATTGCCGCGACAGCTGCCTCTGCATTCACGATTCCAGCTCCGTAGTTTTGCGAGCCAGAGGTGTTTGCTACGCAGAAACCACCGGAAGGGGTTGCGGCTGGGCTACTAGCCGCCAACGGAGTAACTGTGGAACTAAGTGCATTCCACATTCTGGTAACAAGATCTGCGTTTTTAGCGATGGTCGGATTTTTTCGTAGCAGCGCCGAGTACATCAAGGCAACGGCACCGGCAACGTTTGGTGATGCCATTGAAGTGCCCAGTTCATAGCCGTAGGTATAGTTTCCAGGAGCCGTGGTTCCATCATTCAAAGTGGAGTAGATCTGCCCAGCTGACTGTTGTGCTCCCACCGCATAGCAGTAGTCGCCGCCCGGAGCAGCGATGTCCACTGCGTCGCCAAAGTTACTGTAAAAAGCTGGCTTGCCGGTTTTACCAGTGGCAGCAACGTTAATGGTTGGGTAACAGTTTCCCGGATAGCTCAAAGAACCATAATTACTGTCGTTTCCAGAAGCTGTAATTACGGTAATCCCCTTGTTTTTGATGGCGACCAGGGCTGACTGTGTTGGTGAACCAGTGTTGCAACTGTCTTGGCCACCAATCGACATGTTGATCACGTTGGCGGGATGTTGATTCATGGGAATGCCATTTATGGCCACTCCGGAAGCCCAGTTCAATCCGGCAACGATGTCGGCCTCGGTACCACCACCGGTCGCCAAGACTCTAACCGGAATGAGTTTTACGTTTGGCGCAACTCCCAGAACACCAATGTTGTTGTCAATAGCGGCAATGATTCCAGCCACATGAGTTCCATGCCAAGACGATTTTTGGTGAGGGCTAACCGAGTTATCCCAGTCTCCGGCGTCGGTTGGATCGGCATCGCGTCCGTCGCCATCGTTAGATTTGCTCGAATCAGAAACCATGTCGTAGCCGGTAACCACGTTTGCATTTAGATCTGGGTGGTCGGTGATTCCGGTATCTAAAACTGCAACGTAAACATCCGGGTTACCAGATTCCGTGAGCCACGCGTTAGAGGTCTTCATGCCGTATGGGTTAGCAACGTCAGACTTCAGATACCACTGTTTTGCGAAGTCAGGATCATTGATGTTCACTGCTGTTGCGAGGGTATAGGTGCTCGTAATTGGACCTACCGTGACTGAGCCACGATCGTTGCTGATTGTCAACGTCGCCGTGTAGCGGGCTCCGACGGTTGGGGAAGAAATCACACAAGTTGTTGGTGTGGACGAAGAGCAAGACTGGGCAATGTTGTCATTCTTGCTGACGGTCAATTGATAACTGACCTGCAGACCACCCATGTCTTTCGGGTCGGTGAGAGCAGGCCAAGAAAATCTCACTTCGTTGGTTACATTTTGAATTTGTATTTGCGTGTTTGGTTTTGGAAGGGATGTTGGTGTTGCGTAAATGGTGCGATATGCACCGGTGTAGTAGCGCCCCGAATAGTAACTGACCGCAGCAAGTCGGAACTTTGCTTGCGTTCCTGCCTGAAGGTAACTGCTTGTCGAAGTGTAGGAACGAGCGGCAGCCGAGGTTCTGGATTGCAACGTTATCCAAACACCATTGGAATAAAGCTGAATCTTGTATCCGGCCAACTTTCCAGAGATGGATGTGTTCGGTTTGGTCCAGGTAAGTTTCACAGCGACCTGATTCGGCGCGCGCCAGGCATCGGTGGCAAGCGTTTCCGGAGCAGCCGCTAACTTAATTGCACTTCGAATCACGAGTGGTGAGTCAATGGGATCATTATTTGGCAAAATGCCAGAAGCGATTGGACTCGCCTGATAGTTGGCTGGTTCCACCACCTGATTGGGGCTAGCGCTTTCAACTCGAGGGTCTAGTGAAATGCGGTCGACGACTGCCGAAACCTCATCCGCAGTCAAATCGCTAGCGAAATCGACAGACTTAAATCCACCACCTAGATCGACCGAATTTTCTAAGTCCACCCCTGCGAAGTTCTCACCGGTTGGCTCACCATTTGGTGCGATCGGTTTTACAGCCGGCTTGTACTTAACAATGAGTCCAACCGCCGGATTGCTAACCGAGGGTTCGTCTCTAGTTGGGGTCATGCGAGCTTCGGCAGGTACTGCGCTAAGCGAGCTGGCCAAAACGGTAGCCAGAGCCAAATACGCAAGACCCCGAAGTTTCATTACTAAAGGTTAGGTCCTTTTTCTGTGAATTCTCTGGGTTATAGAGACTTCTGGAGCATTACAACCCCGACCCATTTACCTAACTTAAAACCAACTTTGGCAAGACGACCGTGTTCTTCGAATCCAAACTTTTTGTGCATGGCGATAGAGGCCTCGGTACCTTTGTCCGAAATTACCGCCACGACCTCGCGAAGACCAGCTTTTTTACCCCTGGCCAAGAGTTCCTTCATTAGCTGGGTGCCAATGTGCTTTCCTTTTGCAGAAGGCTTCAAATAGATAGTGTTTTCGGCAGTGCGGCGGTAGGCAGCCTTTTGGCGCCAAGGCCCTAGGTAAGCGAAGCCTAGAACTTGACCGGTTGGGCTTTCAGCAACGATGAATGGAAGCTTCAGACCCTTCAAATACTCGAACTTCGAGATCCACTCTTCTAGCTGCATTTCTTCAACGTCGAAGGTGATGACGCTGTTGAGAATGTAGTAGTTGTAAATTTCGGCTACCTCGCGCAAGTCTTCGACTTTTGCCTCGCGAATGATGTTCTCCCCTGCCGGTTGAACTGGCTGGGCCTTTAGTTTTCTTACTAAACGCCAGCGTGATTCTGAATCTAGTGCCATTAGCTATCCCACTTCACTGGTTTGCGCCCAACCTTTTTTAGGGCGTCATTGGTTTTACTGAAAGGTTTGGAGCCGAAGAACCCGCGTGAGGCTGACAGAGGGCTCGGGTGTGCGGACTTAATGATTTGAGCTTTGCCAAGCATTGGTTCGACTTCTTCCGCCTGCTTACCCCAGAGTATTGCGACAAGTTTTTCACCATGACGTTCTGCTAAAGCCGCCACAACTTTGTCTGTAAAGCGATTCCAACCAAGGTCCGAGTGGCCACCGGCTTCGCCCACCGGGACGGTCAGGTGTCGATTCAGTAGCATGACTCCTTGACTCGCCCATTTACTCAAATCTCCGCGAACTTTCACCTGCGGGCCCAAATCACTGGCAACTTCTTTCAAAATGTTTTGCAAGCTTCGAGGTAGCGCCGGAGTCGTTTCGAGATCAACGGCAAAGGAAAGTCCGATTGCCACATTTTCGGTTGGGTAAGGGTCTTGCCCAATGAGTAAAACTTTTATGTCGTTCATGCTGGTTTCAAAAGCTCGCATTATTCGGTGTTCAGCCGGCATGATTTGCCTATTTTCGCCAGCCAGTTTCACTTCCATTAGCAAGAGCAGGTCACGGCAATCGCCTAAGGCATACTGCCAAGTAGGATGCATTTGCTCGAAGAACACAGCCTAAGCCTAACCACATTCCGCCTGTATGCTGATGCGAAGAAGGGCAGGTTTTACCGTGAATTTACATGACTTGAGTTTGGAAGCAAACCAATATCTCGACGTGCTAAAAGGCATTCGACGCGAATTACATAAAAATCCAGAATTCGGTCTTGATTTACCAAATACTCTGAAGCGAGTCCTCGAGTCAGTTGAAGGTCTTGGAGACGTCTTTTTAGGTGAAGGTATGACTGCGGCAGCCCTACTTATCAAAGGCAGTCAACCCGGGCCGACGGTTCTTTTGCGGGCCGACATGGACGCACTGGCAGTAGTTGAAGAAACCGGTCTAGATTTCGCATCGACCAATGGCTACATGCACGCCTGTGGTCACGATCTCCACATGGCCATGGGAATTGGCGCAGCACACCTTATTCACACTCACCGCGACCAACTCAAGGGTGACGTAGTCGTTTGGTTCCAACCTGGCGAAGAAGGCTTGGCCGGCGCCGATCGAATGCTGGAACAGAAAATGCATTTGGTTTCCGGTTCAAAGCCGATTGCCGCCTATGGCGTCCATGTTTTCAGCGTTTACCCGAAGGGTATGTTTGGTTCACGCCCAGGCCCGCTCATGGCTGCTGCCGGTGGTTTCAAAGCAACCTTCAAGGGTGCCGGAGGACACGGCTCAATGCCTTGGCTTTCAAAAGACCCAATCTCGCCAATGATTCAGTCGATTGCTACGCTGCAGAGTGCCATAAATAAGCGACTAGACGTTTTTGATGATGTTGTAGTGAATGTTGGTTGGGTGAAAGCGGGCGATGATCACACCGAAAATGTGATCCCAGAAGTCGCCAGCTTCGGTGCCACGGTTCGCACCTTCAGCGAGGTTCACAGCAAGTTGATTCGCGAAGTGGTTGCCGATGTTCTCGAAGGTCAGGCAAAATCTTTCGGCGTAGAAGTTTCCATTGAGTGGATGCCGGCGAGTAAGGTCCTGATAAACGATGCCGATGCCGTGTCGAGAAGCCGCAAAGTAATTGCTGAGCTTTTTGGTGAAGGTCGCTATTGGGACATGCCAAATCCGATTCCTGGTGGCGAAGATTTTGCGTCGGTGCTGGAAGAAATTCCTGGTGCTTTCATTTTTATGGGAGCGGCGCCTGATGGCGTTGACCCTCGTACTGCACCGAGCAATCACAGCAACAAGGCGATGTTTGATGACGACGTCTTACCGCTTGGGTCGGCCTTTCTGGCAGCGATGGCGTTTGACACTTTGAACGACTGAAAACTTTTATTACGAACCATTTCAGACCCTGTTTGCTGATTGGTGTCCATGTTCATACCTTTGTATAAACCTGCACATCTAATGAAAGAGCACAACATGAGCAACGATCCAGCAAAGTGGGGCTTTGAAACCGCGCAGATTCACGCCGGTGCAGCACCAGACCCAGCCACCAACTCACGCGCAACTCCGATCTACCAGACCACCGCGTACACCTTCAACTCGAGCGAGCACGCTGCGAAGTTGTTCGGTCTAGCCGAGTTTGGAAACATCTACACCCGCATCATGAACCCAACTCAGGATGTAGCTGAGAAGCGTATCGCCGCACTAGAAGGTGGAACCGCTGCACTACTACTCGCATCGGGTCAGGCTGCCGAGACTTTCGCAATCCTAAACATCGCTCAAGCTGGCGACCACATCGTGGCTTCGTCGACCATCTACGGCGGAACCTACAACCTTTTCAAGTACACCCTTCCAAAGCTTGGCATTGAGACCACTTTCGTTGAAGAACAGGACGACCTGAAGGAATGGGCCGCTGCAGTTCGCCCAAACACCAAGGCTTTCTTCGCAGAAACCATTGGTAACCCTAAGGTCAGCATCCTGGACATTGAAGGTGTTGCCGGTGTAGCTCACAAGAACGGCGTTCCGCTAATCGTGGACAACACCGTGGCTACCCCTTACCTAATTCAGCCGCTAAAGCACGGAGCTGACATCGTGGTTCACTCGGCAACCAAGTTCCTAGGTGGACACGGAACCGTAGTGGCCGGAGCGATCGTCGACGGCGGAAAGTTCGAATGGTCGAAGAGCGACAAGTTCCCAGGCCTAACCGAGCCAGACCCTTCGTACCACGGTGTTGTTTACACCGCAGCACTTGGAGACGCTATTGCCTATATCATCAAGGCTCGCGTTCAGTTGCTTCGCGACATCGGTGCCGCAATTGCACCAGCTAGCGCATGGCAGCTCATTCAGGGAATTGAAACCCTGAGCCTACGAGTTGAGCGTCACGTAGAAAACGCTCAAAAGTTGGCTGAATGGCTAGACAAGCACCCTCAGGTTGAGTCTGTGAACTACGCCGGATTAAAGGGCTCGAAGTGGCACAAGGCTGCGAAGAAGTATGCCCCTAAGGGTGCCGGTGCCATCGTCTCATTCGAGATCAAGGGTGGCGTAGCCGCAGGTGCAAAGTTCGTAGATTCACTAGAACTATTCAGTCACGTTGCTAACATCGGAGATGTGCGTTCACTCGTCATCCACCCAGCTAGCACCACTCACTCGCAGCTCACCCCTGAGCAGCAGCTGACTACCGGTGTAACTCCAGGTCTCGTCCGTTTGTCGGTCGGCCTTGAGTCGGTGGACGACCTTATTGCCGATCTAAAGACCGGTTTCGAGGCGGCTAAGAAGTAGTTGGAATTTCAATCCTCTGAGGACTCCGTCCCGTCTGCGTTCATCACCGATGAGCAAAGCCGACAGTTAGTCGGAAGGCCACCAGCCTCTGGTGCCTGGCGTGACGGAGACCCAGCGGGTGACCGTCAGTTTGCGCCCCTACCATCGTTCAAAACGGGTAGCGGGCGCGAACTAGTTAACGTGAAGTTGGCCTTTGAAACCTGGGGTCAGCTAAACGAAACCGGCGACAATGCGGTGTTGATCATGCACGCACTAACCGGCGATTCCCACGCAGTCGGTAGCGCCTCAAAACAACATCCAACTGAGGGGTGGTGGAATGGCATCATCGGTTCTGGTTTAGCGATCGACACCGACAAGTATTTCGTGGTTGCTCCAAACATGCTGGGTGGTTGTCAGGGTTCAACCGGCCCTGCCACCCTTGATAAGAATGGTCGAGAATACGGCCCGCGCTTCCCTTACCTAACTATTCGTGACCAGGTGGAAGCCCTCAAACTTTTCACCGAAGTCATCAGCATCAAAAAATGGCACAGCATCATTGGCGGCTCCATGGGCGGAATGCACACCATGGAATTCGCAATCATGTTCCCAGACTTGGTTGAGCGTGTTGCCATCATCGCGGCTCCCCCGGTGACTACCGCCGATCAAATTGCATTGAATTCGGTTCAGGTCGAAGCGATCAAAACCGACCTTGCCTTTGCCGAAGGTGACTACTACGACGCCAAGGCAGGTCTTGGACCACACCGCGGACTCGCACTGGCTCGCCGCATGGCTTTGCTCAACTACCGCAGCCCGTACGAGTTGAATGAACGCTTTGAACGCACCTGGCAGAGCGGTAAAAGCCCGCTAGGTGACGGCGGCCGTTTCGCCGTTGAGAGTTACCTTGACTTCCACGGCAACAAGTTCACCCGTCGCTTCGACGCCAACAGCTACATCACTTTGGTTAACGCGATGAATTCACACGACGTCGGTCGCGACCGCGGAAGCGTTGAAAAAGCCTTGAAGTCAATCAAGGCGAAGGCCTTGGTAGTTGGAATTTCGACCGACCGCCTGTTTCCGCTTAGCGGTCAGCAGCTAATTGCCGAACACATTGGTGGCGAACTGATCGGTGGCAAACTTCACGTTATCGACAGTGAATTCGGCCACGACGGCTTCCTGATCGAAATGGACATTGTTGGTCCACTTCTCGAGCAACTTCTGAGGTCTTAGGTTCTCCATTCGGCCACAACCTGGCGAACTTCATCGGCTAAGTCGAGTGCTGCAATTGGACCCTGTGCGGCCAATCTTTTAGCGGCTTCAGTGTGAATCAACACTGCGGTTTGCGCCACATCTAACGCATCGAAATCGTCGTGGTGAGCAGCCAGGATGGCACCCATGATTCCAGCGAGAACGTCGCCGGTTCCAGCTGTAGCAAGGTCGGCCGGGTTCGGACCTACCGAAACTGTTTCGTAGTCGGGATTCGCAACGATTGTGATGTTGCCCTTGAGGCACACGGTTTGACCGGTGAGCATTGCGAGCTGCCTGGCAACTACTTCCGGTTCGGCTTCGACTCCGGCGCGATCGATTGGAGCATCCAGCCTTGAGATAAGTGCGGCGGCTTCGCCGGCATGAGGGGTGAGAATTGCCCGACCGGAAAGCTTTTCGAAATCACAAAGTTCCAAAGCACCGGCGTCGATGATTTTTGGTTCGTTACTTTCAAAGGCACTGAATAGTCGGTCGCCCTCGCTACTGGTAACGCCCGAGCCAAGCACCCAAGCCGAAACTCGACCTGGTTCGCAAACCACCTCAGGTCGCGACTCAAGAACTAGGCGTTCGACACTTTCTGGACCGTAATAACGAACCATTCCGATACCGGTTCGGATAGCAGCTGTAACTCCGAGAAGTGCCGCTCCCGGGTAGTTTTGCGAGCCGGTCACGAAACCAACCACACCGCGCGAATATTTGTCATCGGTATTGTTTGGAAGTCGCAGATACTTCTGCAGGCGATTTGGTAGCACAGACCTAGGCTAGAGGTTATGTCCATGCTTTTTGAACCGATTTCTGTGAGAAACCTCACCACCCGCAACCGAATTTGGATTCCACCAATGTGCCAGTATTCCTGCGACGAGCAAGACGGAGTGGTTGGCAACTGGGCAATCGTGCATTACAGCACCTTTGCAAAGGGTGGTGCAGGTCTGGTGATTGCAGAGGCTACGGGAGTTAGCCCAATCGGCAGAATTAGTCCATGGTGTGCGGGGCTTTGGAACGACGAACAGCAAATAGCTTGGGAGGCCGTTGTTGATTCGGTACACCTTAATGGCGGAAAAATTGGGATTCAGCTGGCTCACGCTGGTCGCAAAGGTTCAACCCACGCCGAATGGACTGGTCATGGTTCAGTGAGCATTGAAGCTGGTGGTTGGGAGACAGTTTCGGCATCCAATCTGGCCTTTGAAGGGTACGCAGCTCCCCGAGCTTTGGATCTGGAAGAACTTGAAGGAATCAAGAACGAGTTTGTGGCTTCGGCAAAACGTGCAGTTGCTGCCGGTTTCGATCTTGTAGAAATCCATGCCGCCCACGGTTATCTCATGCACCAATTTCTTTCCCCGATTTCCAACAACCGAGCCGACATCTATGGAGGTTCCCTAGAAAACCGAGCTCGACTCCTAGTCGAAACTGTTATTTCAGTGCGGGCTGCTATCGGCGACGACCTGCCTCTGGCAGTTCGTTTTTCGGCAACCGACTGGATTGAAGGCGGGTGGACCGAGTCAGACACCGCGATAGTTGCCAAGTGGTGCTTGGAGGCTGGTGCCGACCTCTTTGATATCTCAACAGCCGGGCTTTCACTCGCTCAGAAGATCGCGGTAGGGCCTGGTTTCCAGGTTCCATTCGCCGAGTATGTTGCAGAAAAAGTGGATGCACCGGTTTCCGCAGTTGGCATGATTACAACTGGGACTCAGGCCGAGGAAATTTTGCAAAAGGGAATTGTTGATGTGGTGATGATCGGTAGGGCCGCCTTAGGTGACCCCTACTGGCCGATTCGAGCAGCCAAAGAGCTCGGTGACGAAATCGACTACGTACCGAACCGAATGAAGCGAGCCATTTTTTAGTCACGTTTGGTGGCGTCTTGAACTTCGCCAACCAGCTCTTCGAGGATGTCCTCTAGGAACAAAACGCCAACAACTTTTCCACCACGGTTGAAAACACGGGCCAGATGGGCATCAACTCGTCTCATGCTGGCTAGTGCATCTTCAAGTTCCATGGTGGCGGGCAAAGAAATCATCGACCGGATTCGCTTGGTCGGAACGGCGTCGTCCATTTCGTCCAAGTCCAAATCGAGGACGTCTTTGAGGTGAAGGTAGCCGGCAAGGTCGCCATCTTCATCGGTTAGCGGATAGCGCGAGTAACCGACCTTCGAAACTGCAACTTCGATTTCACGCGGGGTCACAGTTTCTGGGAATGAAATAACATCGCCCAGTTTGACGGCAATATCGCGAACCTTTTTCTCGGTGAATTCGAAGGTATTGCTAATCGTGCCAGAGGCATCGCTTAGAACTCCCTCGCGAGTGGAGTGTTCAACAATGTCTTCTACCTGATCCAGCGTGTAGGCGCTGTTCGCTTCGTCTTTGGCGCGCACTCCGAAAATACGCAAGACACCGTTGGCGGTTGCATTAAGTGCAATCACGATAGGTTTCACCACAAGTGCCAGACCGTAAAGCATTGGAACTAGAACGAGTGCGGCACGTTCCGGAATCGAGAAGGAAATGTTCTTCGGAACCATTTCACCGACAACAACGTGCAGGAACGAAACCAGTACCAAGGTGATCGCGAACGCCACCGATGCCACGCCATTTTCACTCAAGCCAGTTGCAAGAAGCAGCGGTTCGAGCAGGTGGTGAATGCTCGGCTCAACAATCAGCAAGATCAGCAGAGAACAGATGGTTACACCGAGTTGAGCGGTAGCTAGCAGCAGCGAAACTCGTTCCATGCCCTTGATGGTTAGCTGTGCTGGTCTGGAACCAGCCTCGGCGCGTGGTTCAATTTGTGCTCGCTTAGCCGAAATCAAGGCGAACTCAGACGCCACGAAAAAGCCATTACCCAGCAACAAAAACAGGAAAGCCCAAAGGCCACCGATTGGGTCAGTCATCGTTCACCTCAAGTTCGTCTGGGGTGAAGCGAACTCGGTCAACTCGGCGACCGTCCATGCGCTCAACTTTGAGTACACCGTTTTCGATACGAACCTCATCACCACGAAGAGGAATTCGTCCTAGTTCACTCATGATGAAACCACCGACGGTTTCGTACGCACCGTCGTCTGGAACCTTGATGGCCATTTCGGCAAGTTCGTCTGGGCGAGTCATACCTGGGAACAAAACCGATTCGTTGACACCCCGAATGATTCCTGCCTTGGCACGGTCATGTTCGTCGGCAAGTTCACCAACTAGCTCCTCAACCAAGTCTTCGAGGGTCACGAGCCCGGCAGTGCCACCATATTCATCGACCACGATTGCTAACTGAAGCCCCTTGGCCCGAAGTTCTACCATCAGGGCTTCGAGCCCCATGGTTTCAGGAACCCGAATTGCCTCGACCAAAATCGCCCCGACCGGAACCTCAGCTCGTTTTTCACGGGGAACCGCAGCGGCCTGTTTTACGTGAGCAATTCCAAGGACGCTGTCGCTGTCGCCGTCGATAACCGGAAACCTGGAGTGGCCTGTTTTGTTTGTTAGTGCAACGACGTCTTCGACCGTTTGCTCTCGATCGATCGTAAACATGCGGGGCCTAGGGGTCATTACGTCGGCTGCCGTGAGTTGGCTCAGCGCCAGAGTCTTCGTTAGAAGCGTGGCGGTATGTGCATCCAAAGCACCCATCAGCGCGGATCGCCTTACCAGCGAGGAAAGTTCCTCAGCCGTGCGTGAAGAACTCAGCTCTTCCTTTGGCTCAATACCGAAAAGCCGAACAATGCCGTTACCAACGGTGTTGAGTGCAACCAACATCCAGCCTGTAATCCAGGTAAACCCAATCTGAATTCGAACTACAAATTTATTGGTTTCAAGCGGCAGGGTTAGCGCCAACTTTTTGGGAACCAGTTCACCAATCAGGGTTGAAAAAAGGGTGGCAATGAACATGCCCACCGCGAGCGCCAGACCTTGAACCACAGTTTGCGATACGCCAAGATTAAAAAACGCCGGGGCCAACAAGTTGGAGAGTGCTGGCTCGGCAAGAAAACCGGTCAACATCGTGGTTAGCGTGATTCCTAGCTGAGCCCCAGAAAGGTGGGTGCTGGTTTTCCGAAGTGCACGGATGGTGGGACCAAGATTTTTTTCCCCGCGAGATGCCCGCGCCTCGAGCTCGTTTCTCTCCAAATTGATCATGGAAAACTCGCTGGCAACGAAAATTCCGGTGCCTACGGTGAGTAAGAACCCAACCCCGAGTAATAACCAGTCATTCATATGTAAAGCCAAGCATACCCGCCCCTTATTGCCACTAGGCTAGTAGGGTCTAACGTTACGACGAAGAGGTGGTTACGCTGTCTGATTTAAGCGAAAATTCGCAGGCAGAAGGAGAATTCGGCGCCAACGAATGGCTAGTCGAAGAAATGTACGAGAAGTACAAAGAAAACCCTGAATCGGTGGATAAAGCCTGGTGGCCTATCCTTGAGCGCATGCAACACGGTCTGCCTGGTGGCGACGTGTCAGGAGCCTCAAACCCAGTGGTAGCGCCGATTTCAACACCAGTTGCACCAACCCCAGTCGTGGCTCCAGCCCCAGTTGAAGTTCCAACCCAAGTCGTAGCCAAAACTACTCGGGTAGAGGCCAAAGCAGCCCCAATTCCGGCCCAGGCTCCCGTTACCGGTTCAA
>JALQVK010000184.1 GCA_023260375.1 Rhodoluna sp.
CGCAAGTAGTGGCATTAGTTCGAGTTGCGGTACCGGCGAGCAACTGGCAAGAAGCCATTGCTGCTGCCGGTGTGCTGCTGGTCGATGCCGGCCACGTAAAGCCTGACTACGTCGAGGCCATGGTTCGCGTCGTCGAAGAATTGGGCCCTTACATTGTGCTCATCGACGGCTTCGCGCTCGCTCACGCAGCACCAGGTGAGGGCGTCCTTGAAAACTCAATTTCCCTAGCGGTGTTGCAACAAGCGGTCGATTTTGGTTCAGGAAAAATGGTCAGTTGTGTTTTTGCTCTGGCAGCAAAAGACCATGACAGTCACATTGAAGCACTAGGACGTCTGGCCGAGTTGTTAGTCGATGAACAAACTAGGAACAGGCTGTTAAACGCTCGTAAATCGAGTGATATCGACCAGTTACTGGTCGGGGTTCTGGGAGAATAGCCAAATGCGAATTGTTGCAGTGTGTGGTCTCGGTTACGGAACCAGTGTGATTTTGAAGAACAACATCGAGAAGGCTTTGCTGGCAATCGATTATGAGGGCGCCACGGTCGAAGCTGTTGGCGTTGCTGAGGCTAGACAAATTGGTGCACTAGCCAATATCGTCATGACTACCGAAGAATTGGTTCCGATGTTGGATGGCATCAACGCTGAAATCATTCCAATTCGTCATGTGATTGACATCGATGAAATCAAAGCCGCTCTGGTGAAGGCTTTACTTTAGCCGAGTAAGTTTTTGACCTCAATTTTTAAGGCTTCGAGGTTTTCTTCTGATGTTTCGATGTAGGCCTTGAACTTGGGTTCGGTTCCAGAAGGTCGCAAGATAACCCAGTCCCCATTGGATACGTGAAGTTTTAGCCCATCGGTCGGTGGCAGATCGCCGATTGGTTTCGACAGGTCTTCAACTCGAACCGAATTTCCTTGGAGCTCGGTCGGCGGCGTAGCAGTCAGTCTTTCCAAAATTTCACGAACGGCCTGCTTGCTCTCAACACGAACGCTTACCTGAGCGGTTGGTCGGTAGTCGTATTTTATTTTCAACTCGGCAAGGTGAGAGCCCAGTGTTTGTCCAAGTCGGCTTAAACGGTCGGCGATTGCCAAAGTAACTAGTGCGGCCGAGATGCCGTCTTTATCTGGGGTGTGACTCGGATCTACCGAGTAGCCAAGTGCTTCTTCGTAACCGAATAACAAATCTGGAACCTGCATGATCCATTTGAAGCCGGTCAGGGTCTGTTGGTACCTCAGGTTGTGGGCCTTGGCCACGCGAGCCAAGCAGCTGGAAGAGACGATTGAGTTGGCTAAGGTGCCGTTAGCGTCGGTGCGAGTGGCCAGTTCGTGAGCCAGAATCAATCCGACTTCGTCGCCAGCCAAACGAGTGAAACCTTTCGAGGTAGGAATCCCAATCGCCAAACGGTCGGCATCTGGGTCGGTGGCAATAATCAGGTCGGCACCAACGGCGCGGGCTTTGGCAAAAGCCAAGTCCATGGCCCCAGGTTCTTCGGGGTTTGGGAATGGGGTGGTTGGAAAAGTGCCGTCTGGTTGAACCTGCTCCGTCACCGGCACTGGAATATTTGCTCCAGCCCGTCGCAAAATTTCGTTTAAGGTGTCGAATCCAACACCGTGCATGGCGGTGTAAACCACCTTGAGCCGGTTGTTGAAAGTGTGACTTTCAACCAGCTTCAAAGTTGATTCGTAGTAGGCCTCTCGAAGGTCGTCGCCACCGATTGTGTATTCCGTTGACTTCTGCATTTCGTCGAAGGTCATCTTTTCGGCAACTGCAGAAATCTTGGCTTCGATGTCGCGGTCGATTGGC
>JALQVK010000018.1 GCA_023260375.1 Rhodoluna sp.
AGGTCTAGGCCGAAGCTGTCGAATAGCTCGCGCTCTTCGTCTTCAGGTGAAACCAGTTCAACCTTGTAGCCAAGCTCTTCGCCAAGAATCTGGAAGGTCTCTTCGTCTAGCGAAGCGGTTGCAGTAGCCATCTGACCCAGTGCAAATAGCACGGTGATCAGCTGGGCTGGAGTGGTCTCAATCTTGTCTGCGAAATCTTGGATGCTAGCTCCACGACGAAGACGAATAACGGTAGTTCCATCGCCACGTGGCACAACTGCGCCACCAAGGCTTGGAGCCATTCTCTGTTCGAACTCTTCGCGTTTCGCACGCTTCGACTTACGAGCCTTTGAAGCACCCCGGCTTCCGCCCTTACCGAACGCACCAGCGGTGCCTCCACCGTTGCCGCGACCGCGAGCACCAGGACCACCAGACGGACGTGGGCCACCGAAACCGGTTGCGGCTCCTCCGGCACCAGGAGCTCCACCACCGAAGCCTGGGCGTTGTGCACCACCGGCGCCAGCACCACCAAAACCTGGACGTGAACCTGGAGCGCCACCTGGACGACCTGGACCACCAGCACCAGCGGGACGACCCGGACCACCAGCACCAGCCGGACGTGGACCGCCCGGACGTTGCTGACCTGGACGCTGTGAGAATGGGTTGTTGCCAACTGGACGAGCCATCGGACGAGGAATGCCCATGCCCTGGCTAGCCGCGAACGGGTTATTACCTGGGCGAGGAATACCGGTTGGGGCTGCTGCAGGGGCCGCTGGCGGGGTTGCCGCCGCTGGAGCTGCCGTAGCAGCTGCCTCTGGAGCCTTTGGTGCTGACGGTGCGGCTGGCGCAGGTGCAGCTGGGGCTTCGACTACTGGAGCCTCAGGCGCCTTAGGTGCAGCTGGCGCCTTCTTCGGTTCTTCCTTTGGTTTGGCATTTGGATATGCCTCGCGAAGTTTCTTCGCAACCGGCGGTGCCACGGTGGATGATCCACCCTTGACGAACTCGCCTAGTTCCTTGAGTTTTGCCAAAGCCTCATTGGTATCGATACCAAGTTCTTTAGCTAAGTCGTATACGCGCGGTAAAGCCGCCACTTTTTCTCCTGTCTGGGCCAACCCAGGCAGGGCAGGCCATTAAAGCTGTGGGTTACTCATTTCGAGTTACTCATTTTTTGCCATCATCGCTTTTCGCCTGTTCTATCGCTAGGGCCAAAACCTTTTCATTTACTTCAACCGACTTTTTTAGCGCTCGGCTAAAAGCCTTGCGATTTACTGCCAGTTCAAAACATTTGCTGCTGGGATGTAACCAAGCACCGCGACCCGGAAGCTTTTTGCCTTCATCGATGGTGAGTTCGGTATTTACCAAAACCACACGAATCAGAGACTTTCGAGTGCCGAGCGTTTTACAGCCAACACAGGTTCTAACTTGTTCCATCCTAACCTGCTTACCGTAACTTGGTCTAGGGCTACTCGCCGTCCAGGATGCTTTCAGGCTGAATATCGATCTTGGCACCGGTCAAATCGGCTGCCAACTTGGCGTTCTGGCCTTCTTTTCCGATTGCCAACGACAGTTGGTAGTCAGGAACAAGGGCACGAACGTGGACGCGGCCGTCTGGATCCTTCGACGGAATGGTGAAGGTGGCCGAAATCTTGGCTGGCGACAGCGCGGCTGCCACAAACTTCTTGATGTCTTCGTCGTAGTCGACGATGTCGATCTTCTCTTCGTTCAACTCAGCCGAAACCGCGCGAACACGTGCACCCATTGGGCCGATGCAAGCACCCTTGGCGTTCAAACCTGGGACGGTCGACTTCACGGCAATCTTTGTGCGGTGACCGGCTTCACGGGCAACCTGCATGATCTCAACCTGACCCGAAGCGATCTCAGGAACCTCAAGTGCGAACAACTTGCGAACCAAGTTCTTGTGACGACGAGAAACTGTGACCATGGCACCGCCACGAGAACCCTTGTCAACCTTGGTGATGATTACGCGAATGCGGGTACCGTGCGAGTAGTCCTCGCCAACAACCTGCTCTTCTGGAGGAAGCTGAGCCTCAAGCGAACCTAGGTCAACGTTCACCATGTATGAACGAGTTCCCTGCTGAATGGTTCCGATAACCACGTCACCAACCTTGCCGGTGAATTCACCGAGCAGGTTTTCGTCGTTGATGGCTCGCAAACGGGTCATGATTACCTGCTTGGCAGAAGAAGCCGCAATGCGTCCGAAGTTTTCTGGGGTGACGTCGCGTTCTTCGCCAATCGGCTGGTTTGCTTCGTCTTTGTCGCGGGTGAAAATGTGCACAACACCGGTCTGCTTATCAAGCACCGCGCGGGTGAAATCAACGTCATCACGCTTCAGGTGGATGTCTTCCGAACGGTAATAAGCAGCCAAAATGGCAGCCTCAATGATTTCCACGAGTTCGGTAAACGCGATCCCGCGGTCGCTCTCGATGGTTTTCAAGACTTTCAGGTCGATGTCCATCGGTGCCTCCTGGCGTGTTCTTTAGAGTTGTAGTACCGCTAAGTTTAGTGCAACGGTACGACGCTCGCCCGTTCGTCTATCCCAGAAGTCAACCTCGTCGTTGGCAATGCCACGACCACAGATGATTACGTAAGGAACACCGATCAACTCGGCGTCGCCAAACTTCACGCCAGGGCTGACCTTCGGACGGTCATCCAAGATTACGGTCTTGCCCATGGCCTCAAACTCTTCGGTCAGGCGCTCAGCCGCCGCGTAGTTCTCTTCTTCCTTACCGGCAGCCACGATGTAAACATCGGCGGGCGAAACCGATTCCGGCCAGATCAGACCCTTTTCGTCGTGGTTAGCTTCAGCCAACACCGCGACGAGACGGGTGATACCGATACCGTAAGAACCCATGGTCACGGTAACGAGCTTGCCGTTTTCGTCTAGAACCTTTAAATCTAGAGCCTCGGCAAACTAGCGGCCGAGCTGGAACACGTGACCAATCTCAATGCCGCGAGCAAGTTCTAGCGGACCAGAACCGTCTGGTGCTGGATCGCCAGCGCGAACCTCGGCGATGTCTTTGATGCCGTCGGCCTGAAAGTCGCGGCCGTAAACAAGCCCAAAGACATGCTTACCCTCAACATTGGCGCCGGTAACCCAAGAAGTTCCGGTAACCACGCGAGGGTCAACGTAGTACTTGATACCCTCAAAGCCGCCAGCCTTAGGGCCAATGTAACCCTTGACAAGCTCTGGGTACTTCTT
>JALQVK010000136.1 GCA_023260375.1 Rhodoluna sp.
GACCTACAAGTTCATGAACGCACTTCAGGTGATCGACATTTCGAACAACCTTGGAGACTCAAAGTCGCTAGCCACTCACCCAGCCACCACCACCCACAAGCGTCTCGGACCAGAGGTTCGCGCGAAGGCTGGTATCACCGATGGAACTGTTCGCCTATCGGTTGGCTTGGAAAACGTGGAGGACCTGCTGAAGGATCTTCACCAGGCCCTAGACGCGGCTTTCTAGCCCCTAATCTGGCCGAGTAGCAACTTGCGCTCGGGAGCGGTGGCGCCAATTTCAATGCCACCTTCAAGCGATTCGATTGCGCGGGTAAATCGCTCTTCGTCGTCGGTGTAAAGGGTCAGTAGCGGCTCACCTTTGGTGACCGATTCACCTTGAACCTTGTTCAAAACGATTCCTGCACCAAACTGAACCGGGTCTTCCTTGCGAGCTCGACCGGCGCCAAGACGCCAGCTGGCTATGCCAACACTCAGTGCATCTAGTTTTGAAATCACGCCGGTTTCGGCAGCGGTGACCACGTGCTCGAATTTGGCCTTTGGTAGTTCGGCCTTCGGGTCTCCCCCTTGGGCAGCAATCATGGCATTCCATTTGTCCATGGCGCGCCCGTCACTAAGCGCGGCACGAACATCCTGGTCTGGTTTTCCCGCAAGACGCAGCATCTCTTCGGCGAGCATCACGGTTAGGTCAACGACATCTTTTGGTCCGCCGCCGGCGAGGACTTCAACCGACTCTTCAACCTCTAACGAGTTACCGATTTTGCGGCCGAGCGGAGTGGACATGTCGGTCAGGAGTGCTGAAATCTTGACGCCCGCATCCTGGCCAATTTGAACCATGACCTTGGCAAGTTCTTCAGCCTTGGCGAAGTCTTTCATGAAGGCGCCAGAACCAACCTTAACGTCAAGGACCAAACTTCCGGTTCCCTCAGCGATCTTCTTCGACATGATCGACGAAGCTATTAGTGGAATGGCTTCCACGGTCCCGGTTACATCGCGAAGTGCATAGAGCTTCTTGTCGGCAGGTGCTAGCCCAGAACCAGCGGCACAGATGACTGCGCCAACATCTTGAAGTTGGTCGAACATCTCCTGGTTGGACAGGGCTGCTCGCCAGCCGGGGATGGCTTCAAGTTTGTCTAGGGTTCCACCGGTGTGACCGAGGCCACGGCCTGAGAGCTGAGGAACGGCAACACCGAAGGCAGCAACTAGAGGTGCAAGCGGCAGGGTGATCTTGTCGCCGACGCCGCCGGTTGAGTGCTTGTCGGCGGTTGGAACACCGAGCTTCGAGTAGTCGAGAGTTTCACCGGAGGCAATCATGGCCATGGTGAGATCTTTGATCTCGCGACGATTCATTCCGTTTAGGAGAATCGCCATGGTCATGGCGCTCATCTGTTCGTCGGCTACATTGCCTTTTGTGTAATTCTCGATTAGCCAATTGATGGCATCTGTCGAAAGTTCACCGTGCTCGCGCTTCTGGATGATCAGCTGAATGGCGTCGAAAGACATTACTTGCGCTCCTCAAGATCGCGAGGGCCGAAGGCGTCTGGCAAAACCTCGTCGATGGTTTTTAGTCCAGAGACGGTTTCCAAAACCATGTTCGGTGCGGAGTGCTCAAACAAGAGCTGTCGGCAGCGTCCACAAGGCATCAGGATGTTCCCGTGACCATCTACGCAGGTGAATGCGACAAGCTTGCCGCCGCCAGTCATGGTCAGGTTGGAAACTAGTGAGCACTCGGCACAAAGACCGAGGCCATAGGAAGCATTTTCAACATTGCAGCCGGCCACGATGCGGCCGTCTTCGGTGAGAGCTGCAGCACCCACCGGGAATTTGGAGTATGGCGCATAGGCCTTTTGCATTGATTCGTTCGCGACCTTGCGAAGTTCGTCCCAGTTGATGTTCACGGGTTTAGCCTAATGCTTTGGCTATGCGCGCGAGCCCCTCTGAGATGTGCTCTTGGCTGGTGCCAAAGTTGAGGCGAACGAAGTCGGTGTATTCGGGTCCGTGGTCGTTGCCAGGAACTAGCGAGACTCGGCCGTTGGTTACGAGGTGGCTTACGGTATCTTTGCCTAAGTTCCAGACACCAACGTTTAGCCATGCAAGGTATCCGGCGTCTGGTAGGTCGAAGGTGACTTCTGGGAAGCGCTTCTTGAGCTCAGACTTTAGGAACTTGCGGTTGTCGTCGAGGACCTTGACGGTGTTGTCGAGCCAGTCGGTTCCGTTTGAGTAAGCCTCAACCATTGCGAAGGCACCGAGCAGGCTAGAACGCCAATGAGTAGCCTGTGGCATCAGGTTTGCCTTGGCTTGCATTTGAGCCGACTGAGTGAGCACAAAGCCCGCCTTGAGACCGGCGTGGTTCCAACTTTTGCTAGAGCTGGTAACGCAGATGCCGGTGCTTTCGGCATCTGATCCACAGTTTAGGTAAGGGGTGAATTCGTGGTCTTCATAGGTTAGCGGCGCGTGAATTTCGTCGCTGATCACGATTGCGTCGTGCTTTTTGGCGATCTTTGCAAGTTCGGTAAGTTGTGCTCTTGAGAAAGCCTTGCCAACCGGGTTTTGCGGGTTGCAAAGCAGCAGGAACTTCACGCCGGCGGCAAATTCACGTTCGATTCCGTCGAGGTCTAGGTCGTAGTTTGATTCCAGCGGAACGTCGACAGGTTCAATGTTTAGTTCGCCGAGCCACTCCCAAAAGCCGTGATAAACGGGACTGTTGATGATGACCTTGCCGTTGCTAGCACCGTTGGCGCGAAGGAACTCAACCACACCAACACCAACGTCGGTGACGAGCTTTAGCTGACTCCTGTCGATGTTCCAGTTCCAACGGTCTTTGGCGAAGCCCTCAAAGCTCTGCGCTACTTCAGGAACGGGTCCGGTATAGCCAAGGTCAGACTCGGAGACCATTTTGATTAGACGATCTTTGATTCCATCCGCGATTTGGAAGTCCATTTCAGCAACATGCATCGGCAAGACATCGACTGGGAAACGACGCCACTTAGACGAATGGCGAGAGTGCAGAACGCCGAGCGCTGGGGCTTCGATTTGGGAATCAGACATAAAACAATTGTTACTCATCTAATGTGCTTGACTTTACTCGTGAATGAACTTTTTAGCTCGCTGGTCGGTATTGCCATTTTCGGCTTCGTTACCTCGGTAACCCCTGGACCAAACAACACTTACCTTTTGACCAGCGGAATGAATTTCGGCGTTCGCCGATCGCTCGCTTACGTGAACGGCATCATGGTCGGCTTGACACTGATGTTTGCCGCGATGTATCTGGGAGTTGGTTCGCTGTTCAGGGCGTTTCCCCTGATTCAAGAGGTTTTGAAGTACGTCGGATTCGGATACATCCTTTACATGGCATACAGCATCGTCAGTTCCAGCTTTGTTCACAAACACGAGCAAATTGAACGTGCTGGATTCTTCCGCGCCACCGCTTTCCAGTTAATAAATCCCAAGGCTTGGATCGTTTTGATCTCCATGTACGCCACTTTTATTGGCGACAGCACCGATTTGACCAAGGTCGGTCTGGTTTTGGCGGTATTTCTGGTTGCAACCTATCCCGGCGCAGTTATTTGGGCAGCATTCGGTGAACTCATGGCCGGTTGGCTCTCAAAGCCCACATATCGCCGTGTTTTCAATGTTTCAGCGGCAATTTTGCTGGTTCTATCCATGGTTCCAGCCCTGTTTTTGTAGCAAGATTCAAGGGCAGATATAGGGTTTTCCAAACTTTAATAAATATATTCCGCGACACACCGAGTCCTTACAAAATGCATAATTTTGCAGGCGTATTATCGGTCTACAACTAAATAGATCGTCTACTAGGGGAAGCCAGCGAATGTCTGACGGAACCCGAAAAAGGTTCTCCAAACACAGACCTGGTGCCGATCTAAAAATCACTTAAGCGGTTCACGAAAGTGGCGTTTTCGGTGTCTCCAAATTCGATAGAATTAGGTAGAAATCGATAGCGGCTCCTCCTTCTAAAACCGCTGATGGCCCTTTTAGAAATGAGTATGAAGATGAGCGCTGCAGTAGCAACCGTTTACACCCTTCCAGCTTGCGTCCAGTGCGACAGCACGAAGCGCTTGCTCACCCGCGAAAACATCGAGTTCAACGTTGTTGACCTAAGCCAGGATGCTCAGGCACTTGAGATGATCCAGGCCCTCGGCTACACCGCAGCTCCTGTGGTTATTGCCGGTGAAGACCACTGGTCGGGCTTCAAAATGGAAAAAATTCTAGCGCTCAAGAACTAGTTATTAACGTGGCTTGAAGTGTTCGAAATCGTGTACTTCTCAAGTACATCTGAGAACACCAAACGCTTTGTTGAGAAACTAGGAATAAAGTCAACCCGCATCCCACTTTTCACCAAAGAAGTCGAGGACTTTTCGGTCGAAAATGACAGTATTTTGGTTCTCCCAACATACGGCGGCGGTGAAGACAAAAGAGCAGTACCAAAACAAGTAATCAAGTTCCTGAATAACCCAGCCAATCGGGCAAAAATCGCCGGCGTAATTGCGCTAGGAAACACCAATTTTGGTGACACCTATTGCATCGCCGGCGACATAGTCTCCGAGAAGCTAAATGTCCCACTTCTCTACCGCGTAGAGATCCTGGGAACCCCCGACGATGTAAAAGAAGTAAAAGAGAGAATCCAAAAATTATGGACCGCACGACAGAACTAGCTCCAAACGAGGTCATTTCCCGTTTCGACAACGGTGAGCTTGAGAACACTCTCAGCTACCACGAGCTAAACGCCATGATCAACCTTTGGAACGCCGAAGGAAAGATGCAGCTTGAAAAAGACAAGCTGGCCGTGCACAAGTACTTCCTAGACCACGTGAACCTAAACACCGTGTTCTTCCACTCTCTCCGCGAGCGCCTGGACTACCTGGTTGAGCACGACTACTACGAGCCAGATGTGCTGGCCAAGTACAGCTTCGACTTCCTGGAGAAGATCAACGAGTTCGCTTACTCGAAGAAGTTCCGCTTCGAAACCTTTCTAGGGGCGTTCAAGTTCTACACCTCTTATACCTTGAAGACTTTCGATGGCAGCCGCTATCTCGAGCGCTTCGAAGACCGCGTGGTCATGGTTGCTATCGCTTTGGCCGACGGCGACGAAGACTTCGCGCTGCACCTCGTCGAAGAAATGATTTCTGGCCGTTTCCAGCCAGCCACCCCAACCTTCCTAAACTGCGGTAAGAAGCAGCGCGGCGAACTAGTCTCATGCTTCCTTCTTCGCATTGAAGACAACATGGAGTCAATCTCTCGTGCCATCAACTCTTCGCTACAGCTTTCAAAGCGCGGTGGCGGCGTGGCCCTGAGCCTGAGCAACATTCGTGAGTCTGGCGCACCGATCAAGAAGATCGAAGGCCAGTCTTCCGGTGTCAAGCCGGTAATGAAGATTCTTGAGGACTCATTCTCGTACTCGAACCAGTTGGGCGCTC
>JALQVK010000150.1 GCA_023260375.1 Rhodoluna sp.
CAAGAAGTAAAACTTAGGCCTTAATTAGGCCAATGCGGGCTAAACCCAACCAGATCTGGCAGCCCAGGCAGTAGTTGAACACTGCGTTTAGGAACGCTGCGAAGAACGCTGCCGACGCTGCAATGGTTAGACCCAACTGAATGTTGAATGCACCGAGAACAAGACCGGTGCCCGCAACAAGCAGACCAACCAACTGAGCGAACTGCGGCGGGCGAGAGTCTTCAAGTTCCTTTGGAGCTTGAAGAAGTGGTCGAACCAAACGCTTGAACAGGTAGCCGTAAGGGTGCTTAGCGTTTCCGAAGAATGCGCCAATTGCAAATAAGGCAACGATGATTGCTAGCAGCGAAACTGCAGCCGGGAAAGTTGCAGGGTTTAGTGAAAGGTAGACGTCGGTTAGTAGCAGTACCGCGGTGATGGCTGCTCCGAAGCGTGGACCGCGTGGGTCGATTTGTGACTTACTCATTAGATTACGAAATGTCCGATCTCTTCTTCGATGGTTGATGGTTTCGGTGCTCCACCAATTCTAGATTTCACAATTCCCTTGGAATCGAGAACCAGAGTGGTGGGGGTCTGGAGGATGCCGAATTTGTCGGCAAGGTCTAGTCGATGGGTCAAATCAACTTCGATGTGAAGAACTCCGTGAGAAGTTTTCTCGAGTTCTTCAAAAAGTTTTGCGGTCTGCTTACAAGTAGCACAGGTTTCACTTGAGAACTGCAAGAAGGTGGTGTGCTCGCCAAATTGTGTTACCGGCTTGCCGTCTTTGGTGGCGCCGATCTCTTTCAGATCTATTTGAAGACCGTCCTTGATTCTTCTGGCTCGCCCGGTTGATGCCTTCCAAGCCAAGCCGGCCAGAGTTGCGACGATGAGCAGGCTCAAAATCACTAACAAGTTAAGGTTTAGCGGCATGGTTCAAGGTTAGCCTTGGTAGCCCGCCACACCTTTGTTATTGCGAATTCTTACGCGCGCTTACAGGTAATCTTTCCTTGTGTCTGAAATCAAATTCCGTAGTGATGTAACCGTAGAACTTGTGCGAGCCTCGGCTGCCGACTCCGATGTTCTTTTTGCCGCCCGCGTATCGACCCAGGGAGAGCAAACTCTAGAGTCTGCCGCAGCTAAAGTCGACGCAGCCGACAACGAGAAGGCCAACAAGGGTCTAATCAATTACCTAATGCGCGACCGGCACGGTTCACCTTTCGAGCACAACTCAATGACTTTCTATGTGCAGGCACCAATTTTCGTTTTCCGCGAGTTCATGCGTCACCGAATTGCTTCATACAACGAAGAATCAGGCCGCTACAAGGAACTGAGCCCAGTGTTTTATGTTCCAGGTCCAGAACGCAACCTAATTCAGGTTGGTAAAGCTGGCCACTACGAATTCCTACCTGGAACAGCCGAGCAGGTTGCCCTAGTCGAGCAAGAGTCACGCACTGCTTCGCAGCACGCCTATGAGTCTTACAAGCGCATGCTTGAGGCTGGTGTTGCCCGCGAGGTTGCTCGAATCGTGCTACCGCTGAACATCTACTCGTCGATGTATGTGACCATGAACGCTCGAGCGCTAATGAACTTCCTGAGCCTACGAACCAAGCGTGAAGGCACCCACTTCCCGTCGTTCCCACAGCGAGAAATCGAAATGTGTGCCGAGAAGATGGAAGACTTTTGGGCTGAACTTATGCCTTACACCTATGAGGCGTTCAACCAGCACGGTCGCGTAGCCCCATAGTTTCCCGATACGCTTTAGGTATGTCCGCGGATAACAAAGACCTTTTTGGTCAGGTTCTAGTTGCACTTGTCACCCCGATGAACTCGGAGGGCGAGGTCGATTGGCCTGCAACCGAGCGCCTCATGGACTACGTTATTTCGAACGGCGCCGACGGCATCGTGGTTACCGGTACCACCGGTGAAACATCGACCTTGACCGATGCTGAAAAAATCAAGTTGGTTGAGGTTGGTAAGTCAGTTGCTGCCGGTCGTGCCAAGATTATCACCGGCGGTGGTTCGAACGAAACCGCTCACGCCATGCAGCTTTACAAGGCCTCCGAGAAGGCTGGCGCCGATGGCGTAATGATTGTCACTCCTTACTACAACAAGCCAACTCAGTCGGGTGTGCTAACGCACTTCCGCCTTATTGCTGACTCCACCGATCTTCCAGTAATCCTCTATGACATCCCTGGACGCGCAGGGATTCCGATTCAGTACGAGACTTTGCTTCGTGCGGCTAAACACCCGAACATCGTCGCGGTGAAGGACGCCAAGGGCGACCTGGCTCAGGCCTCTCGTGTGATGAACGAAACCGGACTGCTCTACTTCTCCGGCGACGACTCAAACGTCCTTCCGCACCTTTCGATTGGTGCCACCGGACTAATTGGTGTAACCGCCAACGTAGCTCCGGCCGCTTATCGCGAGTTGGTTGATGCTACCAACCGAAACGACTTCCACCACGCGCAAAAGGTTCACAACTCTCTGGAGCCATTAGTTCGTGCGCTGATGAACCATGTACCAGGCACCGTAGCTACCAAATATGCTCTGCACGGACTTGGCATCATCGACAGCCCACGTGTCCGTCTTCCACTTGTCGGCCCTGAAGATGCTGAGGCTACTCG
>JALQVK010000174.1 GCA_023260375.1 Rhodoluna sp.
ACCGTCTTCAGACCAACCTTCCTAATGTTTATGCAGCCGGCGACATCGTTCCTGGCCTGCAGTTGGCTCACCGCGGTTTTGCCCAAGGTATCTTTATCGCCGAGCAAATTGCTGGATTAAACCCAGCAATCATCGACGAAACTGGCATCCCTAAGGTCACTTACTGTGAGCCTGAAGTTGCCAGCGTTGGTCTGACCGAAGCTAAGGCTAAGGAAATCCACGGTGCCGACAACGTTTCAACCTATGAATACAACCTGGGCGGAAACGGAAAGAGCCAGATTCTAGGAACCGCTGGTTTCATCAAGTTGGTTCGCAAGAACAACGGACCGGTCATCGGTGTACACATGATCGGATCACGTGTTGGTGAACAAATCGGCGAAGGTCAGCTAATCGTGAACTGGGAAGCCTTCCCAGAAGACGTCGCGAGCCTGATTCACGCCCACCCAACCATGAATGAGGCTATTGGTGAGGCGCACCTAGCGCTTGCCGGCAAGCCACTTCACGCGCACGCATAAGTTTAGAAATATCAATCAAGGAGCAAAGCAATGAGCGACAACGTAGTACTACCAGCCCTCGGCGAAAGCGTTACCGAGGGAACCGTTACCCGTTGGCTAAAGAAGGTTGGCGACACGGTTGCCATCGATGAGCCTCTGGTTGAAATCTCAACCGACAAGGTCGACACCGAGATTCCTTCACCTGTTGCCGGTGTCATCGAACAGATCTTGGTTCAAGAAGACGAAACCGCCCAGGTTGGCGCTGTCCTTGCTGTTGTAGGAACTGGTGCCGCTGCTGCAGCCCCAGCTCCAGCAGCTACTCCAGCCGAGCCAGTAGCCGCACCGGTTGTTGCACCTACTCCTGTAGTTGAAGCACCGGTTGCTCCTCCAGTAGCTGCACCAGCTCCAGTAGTCGCACCAGTAGTGGCTCCTGCCCCAGTTGCTGCACCTGCCCCAGTTGCTGCACCTGCTCCAGTAGTTGCACCAGCGGCACACGCAAGCGATGCCGGTTACGTAACCCCATTGGTTCGCAAGCTAGCCTCTGAAAACGGAATTGACCTAAACGCTGTTTCTGGAACCGGCGTCGGCGGCCGTATTCGCAAGGACGACGTCCTAGCGGCTGCAACCGGTTCAATCCCGACCATTTCGGCACCTGCGGTAGCCCCAGCAGCGGTAGCACCAGCGGTCCAGGTTTCCGCTCTTCGCGGTCAGACCGAACCAATGTCTCGTCTACGCAAGGTTTTGGCAGAGCGCGCTGTTGCTTCGATGCAGCAGTCGGCTCAACTAACCACTGTGGTTGAAGTTGACGTGACCCGTATTGCCCAGTTGCGTGCTCGTGTTCAGGCAGATTTCACTGCCCGTGCTGGTGTCAAGCTGAACTTCATGCCGTTCTTTGCTTTGGCGGCAGGTGAAGCTCTAAAGGCTCACCCGAAGCTAAACGCTTCGATCGATGGTGAAAACATCGTCTACCACGCCACCGAGAACATCAGCTTCGCAGTTGACACCGAGCGTGGACTACTGACTCCAGTTCTTCGTAACGTGGGAAGCCTGACCATCGCTCAAATCGCTCAGCAGATTGCCGATCTCGCTGCGCGCACACGCAACAACCAGCTAAAGCCGGACGAGCTTGGTGGTGGAACCTTCACCCTTACCAACACCGGTTCTCGTGGTGCCTTGTTCGATACCCCAGTGGTGTTCCTACCTCAGGTAGCGATTCTTGGTACTGGAATCGTTAGCAAGCGTGCCGTCGTGGTTACTGACGAAAACGGTAACGACTCGATTGCTATTCGCAGCATGGTTTACCTGGCTCTTTCGTATGACCACCGTTTGGTCGATGGTGCAGATGCCAGCCGCTTCCTAGTTGACATCAAGACTCGCCTCGAAGGTGCAGCATTTGAGGCAAACCTAGGAATTTAGTTTCTGCAGTTTCAATACACGCTTGGGTTCTTCGGATCCAAGCGTGTAACTGTATCTGGACCCCTTGCA
>JALQVK010000189.1 GCA_023260375.1 Rhodoluna sp.
ATCATCGGTTGGCCAATCGGCTCCAAAAACCTTTGGCTGTTGACCTTCGGCCAAAGATTTAAAAATTATCGGAACCAAATTTGCGATCTGAGTATCTACCAGGTCATCCCAGCCAGTTCCGGCTACGTTGAAATACCGAAGTGAAACTTCGCGAAGGCCCCAAAGTTTCGCGGCTTCTTGAGCTAGGTGCTCACCGTCCAGTTTGGTTTTACCGTAAGGGTTGATCGGCTTGCAGTCGAAGTCTTCCGAAACCTGGTCCACATCTGGGATGCCATAGGTTGCTGCTGAAGATGAGAAGACCAGGCGGTCGACGTGTTCGGCTTCCATGGCGGCGAGTAGATTTTTCATTCCGCCAACGTTTTGTGACTGGTACCAGTCTGGTCGCTCAACCGATTCACCGACTTTTTTACGGGCGGCTAGGTGGATTACCGAAGTGACCTTGTGATCTCTGAATACGCCACGCAACGTTTCGACTGCAGTGGAATCGGCTAGGTCCAATTGAATCAGGGCAGTGTCACCGATTCTGGCCAATACGGCTTCGCTTAGGTCATCGACAACAACTACAGAATCGCCGCGTTGCTGGAGCAAACGAACCACGTGCGAGCCGATGTATCCGGCTCCGCCAGTCACTAGTACAGTCATAGGGTTCAGCCTACCAAAGCGGTGAATTTAGCCTTCAAGAGAAGGTTCAAAGTTCGATTTCGCAATTTGAGAAATAGGTAATAACATGGCTGTAATTACAACGGCGTTAGTTCGCCAAGAGATTGGGTAAAGATGCGAGACGAAAACGGAATTCCAGCAAACTGGTTTGTTGACCCACAGTTCCTTGGTGTCGCGGGGGCATACTCCGACGGGGACGACAATCCACTATCGTGGCAGGCCGAAGCGGTTTGCGCCGAGACCGACCCGGAACTTTTCTTCCCTGAAAAAGGTGGCTCGACTCGCGAAGCTAAGCGCATTTGTGCTGGTTGCGATGTCAAGACTCAGTGCCTCGAATATGCACTTGCCAACGACGAGCGTTTCGGTATTTGGGGTGGACTTTCCGAGCGCGAGCGTCGCAAGCTAAAGAAGCGCGCCTAATAACTCAGACGAGTTAGGCCGTGTCTGCACAAGTAACAGCACTGCTCGTTGTTCACAACGAGCCCGCCAGCGCTTTGCGGGCACTTGCCGCAATCGAAGCTCAAACTCTCAAACCACAACGAATCGTCGTTGTTGACAGTTCAAAAAGTCCCGTAGCTCTGCCCATCCAATCCGTTTCAGTTCCAGAGAAAACAAAACTCGGGCAGATCATCGCCATTGGCATAGATGGATTACCAGTTGATGAGACACACTGGATTTGGCTGGTCCACGATGACAGCGAACCACAACCAAATGCGCTTGCCGAACTGGTAGTGGCAGCCGAGAACTCTGAAACCATCGTTCAAGTTGGTCCACTTCAGTTATCGACAGCTAAATCCAGAGAGATCTCGCAACTGGGACTTACCCTTTCACCGTTGGGTGAAATCATTAATCCGGTTCGCGGCCAAAGGGATCAATCTCAGCATGACCAGGTGAAAGATGTTTTCGCTGTCAGCACTTCGTCCATGCTGGTTCGCAGCGACGCCTACAAAATCGTCGGCGGCTTAGATGATAGGGCTGCCGCATTAGCCGCGGACGTTGATCTTTCAATGCGCTTCCGTCGCCACGGCTATCGCGTGGTTGTTGCACCTAGAGCCAAGGTTTTACACCAGGGACTAACCCTCACCGGCAAACGGGGTAGGGCTTGGTTGGGCGGAGATACCAAAACCGCTCTCAGGAAAGCGACCATCCAGCTTCGGTTGACACATGACCCGATTCCGTTGGCACTTGTTTTTTGGCTCTTCCTGCCACTACTCACGGTTTACCGTATTTTTTGGCGCCTGGCACAAAAGCGTCCAAGTTTCATTTGGCCTGAGCTTCGTGCAGGCGTCTGGGGGATTGTGACTCTACCTAAACGCCTGGCATCCAGAGCCAATGCTGGGAAGTTTCCCACCAAGGCGCTATCTGGGCTTAGGGCAAGTCGTGCCGAGGTGGCGCAACACAAACGACAATCTTTGGACGCCGAAGAGTCAGCCCAAAGCCTTTTGGCTTTTGAACGAGGTGACCACGAGATTGAGGCGACCGAGAAACCGGCTACATTCACCAAGAGCGCTGGTTGGGTATTCATGGTCATGCTTCTGGCGCTGAGTTGGAAACAATTTCCGGTTTCCGAGGCTGTAACTGGCGGTTCGGCACTACCCCTTTCACAGAACTGGCTGAACATTTTTGCCAGGGCAGGAGCAAGCTGGCAACCAATCGGGCAAGGATTCGTGGCTCCTTCCGACCCTTTCAACTGGGTGCTTCTAGCGGTTAGTTCCCTTACCTTCTGGGCTCCAAATCTTTCTCTGGTGATTTTGCTTTGGGCGGCAAGAGCCTTTGCCTATGCGAGTGCTTGGCGAATGCTTTCATTGCTAACGCCCAAGGCTTGGAAAAGACATCTGGGAGCGGTTGCCTATGCCTTCCTGCCAGCTTTCACGCTGTCGATTGCAGCTGCCGACTTTGCCAGCATTATCGCTTCGATTCTGCTGCCTTGGCTGGTATTTGCAGTCGCACGAGCTGCTGGAATTGGCCGCAGTGGCTCGGCTCGTTCAAATTCGCGTACCTGGTCTTGGGTTGGTTTGGCAGGCCTCCTTATGGCTGCCATCGGAGTCTCGGCTCCAATCTCTATTGCCCTTATCTTGGTCGGGCTGGGTTTTGTGGCATTCACCAAAATTCGTAGGTTCGGCTATCTATTTTGGATCCCGTTACCTTTGGCGGCACTCATGCTTCCCACGGTGGTTTACCACATTGGGCAACCCTTGGCACTATTAGCCAGACCCGGCAGCGGAAACTATATTTCGGGTGAACTTCCTGATTGGGCCAATTGGGCAGGTTTCGCTCTCCTTGCCCTAGGTTTAGCGGCCGTTTTAACCAAACGCTGGGTGGTCAGTTTTGCCATTGGCATATTTGCACTTCTTACATACGTTTTGGGACTGTTTGCCGACAACATTGCTTTCCCTGAAGGCGTTTCTGGGTCAAACCAGGTAATTGCGACCATTTTTAGTTTGACCTTGATTTCACTTTCCATCCACCTCTCGTCGCAACTGCAGGCCCGCTGGTTCTTGTCAGTAATTTCGGTCATACTTGCCGCAATTATTGTTCCATTCGCCTGGTTGGCATTTACGGTTCCAAACCAAAGCACCCAGAGCGACGGTTCGGTGGTTCCTTTACTTCTGCAAAAACAGGCGGAACAAGGAACTGATTTGCAACTTCTGGTAATCAATCAGAAGCAGAACCACTACCAAGTTCTGTGGCAACCAATTTCGGGAATTCATCTAGAAGATCACAACCTGGCCTACCTGTTTTCGGCAAAATCCACTATTCATAACTCCGCATATAAAAGCATCGGCCAAGAGGTCGGTAACTTGGTCTCGGCTAATGGCCTCGCCAATGGCTCTGTTTTCAGAGATCATCAAATTGGCTATATTTTGGTGCCTACTGGTAACCAAAATGCAGGCTTAGTTGCTTCGCTCGAATCTTCTCAACTACTAGAGAGCGCCGGCTTAACTCCTTTCGGCGAACTTTGGCGGGTCGCTGGAATCTCCGCCAGTGACGTTCCACCAACTCCTCACAGCCCATGGTCCCTTACCAAAGTCATTCAACTAAGTACGCTGTTGGGATTTGCACTGCTGGCCATACCATCGCGAGGACGAACCAGGAAGGCCGTCGACTCGGTTATTTTCATCGACCAAAGCGAGAGTGAGCTAGATGTTTAGGAGGATTCTCGCCTTGCTAGCTCTGGTTGGCCTTTCCACCACCGCTGTCGGTTGGTTGCACTTCCCAGAACTTCGAGTTGGCCAAACTGCGGCTCCTCAGACTGTCATTGTTCAGCCAAAACAACCAACTCTGGTTTGCCCTGGCCCAGTCTTCGTAAATGGAGGCCAGAACGGCGTGACTTTGGGTTCATTTACACAAAGTGGCGCTGTGGCGATTATCGGAAGAGATGGCGACGCCAGCCTAAACAGTTCTAGTTCTTCCGAAAAGGTTTTAGATGGTTCCGCTGCTGGATCGAGAGGCTTCAACGCGATTCAGGCGCAATCGGCAAATGGTCAACAGGCATTTGGTCTAGCCGCCGCCAACTGCGTACCTGGGACTAACGAGGGTTGGCTGGTGGCCGGAGATAACTCGATTGGCCGAGAAGCTTTATTGGTTATGGCAAATTCGACAAAAGTTGACGCAACTGTGAGTTTGCAACTTTATGGAACCAGCGGTCCAATTGAAGGCGCTGGTCTCAGCG
>JALQVK010000197.1 GCA_023260375.1 Rhodoluna sp.
GCTACAGCGTCGTCTCGGTGTAACCACTGTTTACGTAACCCACGACCAGGTTGAAGCTCTGACCATGGGTGACCGCGTCGCAGTTATGAAGGACGGAATCCTCCAGCAGGTTGCAACCCCTCGCGAGCTTTACGAGCGTCCAGCCAACGTCTTCGTTGCAGGATTCATCGGCTCACCAGCCATGAACCTTCTTCAGTTGCCAGTTAGCGCCAACGGCGTGAAGTTCGGCGACACCGAGATCAAGGTTGAGAAGAACATTCTTGCCAAGACCAAGGAAAAGACCATTACCGTGGGTCTTCGTCCAGAAGACGTAGTTGTTGCCAAGACTGGTTTGGCACTAGTTGTAGACGTAATCGAAGAGTTGGGTGCAGACGCATTCATCTACGGTTCGGTAGAGCTAGATGGCGTGAAGGCAGACGTAACCGTTCGCGTTGAATCAAACGGCTCGGTTAAGGCTGGCTCAACCATCCACATCGCACCTAACGGTGCAGCTCACTTGTTCGACGCAGAGTCGGGCGAGCGCCTCAACTAGTGAGTTCATCTCTAGACATCACAACTGCCGCGGTAGATCCAGCTCTTCTGGATTTACCGTGGCAGTTGCCTTTGGAAGACTGGCCGTCGGATCGTATCGCCGCCTTACCGAAAGGTCTTTCGAGGCACACGGTTCGCTTCGCTCACCTCAGCGACCACGTAATCGCCATTAAGGAAACTCTCCCAGAGCTAGCCAAGCGCGAATACGAAATGCTGAAGCGGTTGATTAGCCTGGATGTTCCCTGTGTTGAACCGTTCGCAATCATCAATAACCGCACCGACGAGAACGACAACCCGCTTCCCGCAGTGTTGATCACTCGTCACCTCAAGTTTTCCCTTCCCTACCGGGCAATGTGGTCGCAAGGTCTGCGTCCTGAAACTGCGTCGCGTCTCGTCGACGCGCTGGCTGTGCTGTTGGTGCGCCTTCACATTGCTGGTTTCTTCTGGGGAGACGTTTCGCTTTCTAACACCTTGTTCCGCCGCGACGCCGGCGCCTTTGCCGCCTACCTGGTTGATGCCGAAACTGGGCAGCTTTACGACGGAGGTCTATCCAATGGCCAGCGCGAAAACGACCTCGAGATTGCTCGCGTAAACATCGCAGGAGAACTACTTGATCTAATCGCCAGCGGTAATGCTGCCCCTGGCGTGGATGCCAACGTGGTTTCCGACCGAATCATTTCAAAATACCGAAACCTGTGGAAAGAACTAACCGCTGCCGAAGTGATTGGGTCTGCCGAAAAATGGAAAATCAGCCGCCGCGTTGAGCGGTTGAACGAACTTGGCTTTGACATCGAAGAGATGACTATTAAGGCAGATGGCGAAGACAGCACCATAACCATCAAGCCAAAGGTTGTGGATGCCGGACACCACGGCCGTCGTCTGCTACGCCTGACCGGCCTAGACGTTGAAGAGAATCAGGCTAGACGTCTTCTGAATGACCTTGACGAATATCGACTTGCACATCCCCGACCCGGTGCCGATGAAGAAGTTCTCGCTCACGAGTGGTTGAGCCATGCGTTCGAACCAATCATCACTTCGATTCCTAAGAATATGACCGGAAAGCTTGAACCTGCCGAGATCTACCACCAGGTACTGGAACACCGCTGGTTTATGTCACAGGACTTAAAGCGCGAGGTTGATTCGACCGAGGCTGTCAACTCGTACATCACGAATGTTTTGGCTCATCGACGTGAAGAGGAAGCGCTTATTGAGCCGACTACCGGTTCGATTACCCTTCCAGACGCCGTGCCTTCTGGAACCATCAAGGTGGCTAACGAAGATGGCGAAGTCGACTGGCGAGACCTGGTCTAGTTCTTGGCGCGAAGTTTTGAAACTTCGTACAGGGTAACGCTGGCCGCAATACCTGCGTTTAGCGATTCGGTTGCCGAGCTAATTGGAATGCTCACAATGGCGTCGCAGTTTTCGGTCACCAAACGACTGAGGCCCTTACCTTCGCTACCGACCACGATCAGAAGTGGCTCGCGTCCTAGGGTGAAGTTCTGAAGGTTCATGTCGCCGTCGCCGTCTAGGCCAACCACGAACACACCCTTTTTCTTGAACTCTTTGATGGTTGCGGTCAGGTTGGCAGCCAAGGCTACGGGAGTGCGAGCTGCGGCACCGGCCGAGGTCTTCCAGGCGCTAGCGGTAACACCAGTCGAACGACGCTGCGGAAGGATGACACCGTGGCCGCCAAACGCAGCCACAGAGCGAATGATGGCTCCAAGGTTGCGTGGGTCGGTAATTCCATCGAGAGCTACAAATAGTGGCTTCTGCCCACGCGAGATGACCCTATCGAGAAGGTCAACCGGGTGCTGGTAGTTGTAAGGAGGCACCGATAGTGCAATTCCCTGATGCACTGCGTCGAAGCCGGTTAGGCGGTCAATTTCAGGCTTGGTGATTTCGTTAATCGGAATCTGGCGAGCGTTGGCCAACTGGATGGTTTCCTTGGTGCGCTCATCCATTTCAATTCGGTTCGAAATGTAAAGAGCGGTGGCCGGAACCTTGGCGCGAAGCGCTTCCAAAACCGAGTTACGACCTGATAGGACTTCTCCAGAGTCGGCAGCCTTACTCAT
>JALQVK010000050.1 GCA_023260375.1 Rhodoluna sp.
TGAATGATCTACAAGCACAGATCAATAGAATAGAAAGAATATTATTAGTATCAGCTGGTGCTTTGTTAAGTGGTATGGCTGGTGTGATTATAGTTTTATTACAGAAACTTTAGATCCAAGCTTTCAACTCTTCACCCATAATCTCTGTAGCAATGTTAACTTTGTTACGAAGTGATTTTGGCTCCGGGTGAGACCTATGAAGCACCAACCGTAGCTGCGACTTTCTCGAGTCAGGGAATTGACGGAATTACCGATCGCTACTACCGCTGGTTGCGTTCTCGTCCGAACCACCCGACCAATGTTCGCCCACGTCCGCTAACGCTAAACGTTTGGGAAGCCGTTTACTTCAACCACAACCTCGAAAAGCTAACCCAGTTGGCCGATGTTGCCAAGGAAATTGGTGTCGAGCGCTTCGTCCTAGACGATGGTTGGTTCGGCTCGCGCCGCGACGACCACTCGGGCCTTGGTGACTGGGTCGTTTCCAAGGATGTTTGGCCAGATGGTCTCAAGCCCCTTATTGATGTGGTTACGTCGCGCGGAATCGAATTCGGGCTCTGGTTCGAAGGCGAAATGGTCAACCCAGACTCAGATCTTTATCGAGCCCACCCCGAGTGGATTTTGCACGTTGAGGGTCGCATCCCTCCAGAAGGTCGGTTCCAACAAGTTTTGGACCTCTCTCATCAGGGTGCTTACGACCATGTCTTCGGGCAAGTGGATGCAATCCTCAGCGAATATGACATCGCTTACATCAAGTGGGACCACAACCGCACTCTGGTAGAAGCGGCTCACCTTGGCCAAGCTGCCGTTCGCGAGCAGACCAAGGCGATCTACCGTTTGTTTGATCAGCTCAAAGCGAATCACCCAGGTTTGGAAATCGAATCCTGCTCATCAGGTGGCGGAAGAATCGATCTCGGCATGGTTGAGCACGCGGATCGCTTCTGGACTTCAGACTGCAACGACGCTCTAGAGCGTCAGTACATTCAGCGGTACACCCAGTTTGCTATTCCGCCGGAAATGCTGGGATCGCACATTGGTCCAACGCACTCGCACACCACGCATCGAGTGCACTCACTTTCATTCCGTGCCATCACCGCGCTATTCGGTCACGCTGGTTTGGAATGGGACATCACCGAATGTACCGATGAGGAAAAGGCAACTCTCAAGAGTTGGGCGTCTTATTACAAGGCAAACCGCGCACTGCTTCATGGCGGCAAGATGGTTCGCGTTGAGCAGCCAAACGACAATGCCTTCGTGCACGGTGTCGTCGCCCAGGATCAGTCTCGTGCGATCTTTGCTTACGTAACCTTGCGCGCAATGTCTGGACAAACCCCGAATGCCTTGCGATTCGAAGGCTTGGACCCAGAAGCTAACTATAGAGTGAAAATGGTTCAGCCAGCCGGGTCTTCGCAATACGTCACCCGAGTTATGCCAACCTGGTTGGCTGGCGTTGAACTAAGCGGTGCGGCACTGGCACAGGTTGGTGTTCGACCACCGATTTTGGCACCAGAAAACGCAATTCTCGTTGAGGTTGAAAGAATCTAAATGAGTCTCGAACTTCCGGCGGAAATTTTCTATGGCGGGGACTACAACCCCGAACAGTGGAGCCGTGAAGTTTGGCATGAAGACATGCGTCTCATGCGTGAGGCTGGGGTCAACCTAGTTACGCTCGGTGTATTTTCTTGGACCAATCTTGAGACTTCCGAAGGTCACTATGACTTTGGTTGGCTAGACGAGATTTTCGACCTACTTCACGAAAATGGCATCGGTGTTGATTTGGCAACCGCAACTGCTTCACCACCAGCTTGGCTAACCAAGGCACATCCGGAACTGCTGCCGGTGAACGCCGCTGGAACGCGTTTAGCTCATGGTGGTCGACAAGGCTATTGTGTAAGTTCCCCAATTTATAAACGAAAAGCTGCCGAATTGGCTAGCGAATTAGTTAAGCGTTATGGCAGCCACCCAGCCTTAAAAATGTGGCATATCAACAATGAGTATGGTTGCCATAACCCTCTTTGTTTCTGTGAAGTCAGTGCCGAAAATTGGCGAATCTGGCTGAAGGAAAAGTATGAAACTCTCGATGCCCTGAATCGTGCCTGGGGAACCAACTTCTGGTCCCAGCGCTATCACCAGTGGGACGAAATAAACCCGCCTCGGCAAACCCCTGACGGCACCTTTCCAAATCCAACTCAAATGCTGGACTATCGACGCTTTAGCAGCGATCAAATTCTCGACCTCTACCTAGCGGAGAAAGCAGCAATTCGGGCAGTCGATACGATTCACCCAATCACCACAAACTTCATGTCGATGAAGCATTCAATGAACATTGACTACTGGCGCTGGGCTAGTGAAGTTGATTTTGTTGCTACCGACCATTACCTAATTGCCGAAGACCCAGAAAATTACATTGACCTGGCCTTTCAGGCAGACCTCACCCGTGGTTTTGCTTCCGGCAAACCCTGGTTACTGATGGAGCACTCCACTTCCGCTGTGAACTGGCAGGAGCGAAACCTAGCCAAGGCCGATGGGGAAATGCTTTGCAATTCACTGACACATGTTGCTCGCGGTTCAAACGGCTCGATGTTCTTCCAATGGCGAGCTTCGGTGAGTGGATCTGAGAAATACCATTCGGCTATGGTTCCTCACGCTGGCGAAGATTCACGAATCTTCCGCAATGTGAAGCAGTTAGGGGAGGAACTCCAGAAACTAACTGAAATTGCCGCCCATCCAACCGAAAAAGCTCAAGTCGCGATGGTGTTCGACTATCAATCATGGTGGGCTTTGGCACAAAGAAATCTGCCAACTACTTCAATCGACTATCCCGAGTTGGCCCACGATTGGTATCGAGCCCTATGGAAACTTGGGGTTCGAGTTGATTTTGTGAGCCCAGACGCCTCACCTTTAGTCCTAGCCCAGTACCGAGCAGTCCTGATGCCAATGACCTACATGTTGAGCGAACAGCAGGAGCGCAAGTTCGCTGAGTACGTGAGCCAGGGAGGGTCTTTGGTGGCTTCGTACTTCACCGGTATTTCCAATCTGGATGACACCGTGAAACTTGGTGGATACGGTGGCGCCCTAGTTCGTGAAAGTCTTGGTGTGTTGGTGGAAGAATTTGCGCCGGTACGCCAGACCGAACGGGTATTGCTGAGCAACGGTGCCTTTGGTACCGAATGGGCAGAATTTGCCAAGGCAACAACTGCCGAAGTCGTTGCAACTTATCAAGATGGTGTTTCGGCTGGGTCAGCGGCTATTGCCAAAAAAGAACGCTCTTGGTACATCGGAACCAGGCTCGACGAAGCCTCACTTATGTCCTTCTTCGATGATTTTTCACTTGAATTGCAACTTGAAAAACGTGGAGGCAATGGAGTCGAAGTCATCCGTAGGGGAAGCTACGAGTTTGCTATCGATCACACGCAAAAGACGTTTGTTTGGTCGCAAATAAATGACTAAAAAGCGTTTTTGGATTTCACTGGCAGTTTTATTAGTTGTCGGACTGGTTTTACGAGTCTGGCTCGGCTTTTTTGTATTCCGAAACCAGGGTTTTGCCTGGGATGTTGCCGCATTTGGAAACTGGATTGACAACATTGACGAGAATGGTCTGAGCCCGTATGGACCTGATCCAGGTTTTAACTACCCGCCGATGTTTGCCGACCTACTTGTGGCGATTAAGTGGCTGGCAGGCATATTCCACATCCACCCAATAACTCTGATTAAGCTTCTGGGAATTCTGCCAGACATCGCACTTGCGGCAGTAATTGCCTTGGCGGGAAGAAAGTGGTTTACCGCACGTAATGGTTTGATTGGAGCTGCACTTTATCTATTCATTCCAATTACCTGGTACGACTCGGCAGTCTGGGGTCAGGTCGATTCCTTGGCGATGCTGCCAATGTTACTTTCGGTTTGGCTAATCATCGACCGTAAACCGGAATGGGCTCTGGTGCTATTTACCGTGGCCGTTCTGACCAAGCCACAGGGAGCCTTAATAATTTTCATTTTGGCTCCTGTGCTCATCGGTCAAATTTTTGCCAAAGAATTACGCTGGTCGCGATTGGCCACGTCCATTGGAGCCGCCTTCATCACATTCTTGGTGATTTGCATTCCATGGGACATGGAAAGCTATGCTCCGAGGAGTTTGGCCGGCATTCCAGTGATTGGGGACATCTTCGGATTGGTAGGTCAGTATGTCTACAACGCCAACTATTTCCACGTGCTCACCGCTAATGCCTACAACATCTGGGTTCTAGGCGGGCGAATTCCACTTGCGCACATCATCCCGGACGACGACGCAATTTGGATTGGCGACAAGTATCAAATATTCGGAATCCCTGCCCAGTTCATTGGTATGGGTCTGTTCCTAATTGTCGCTGGAACTGTGGCTGCAGTCCTTTTCAAGAAACGTGAACCAATTCAAATCTTGACCGGTTTGGCATTGTTGCTTGTGGCCTTTTTCGTACTTCCTACTCGCGTACACGAGCGCTATCTGGTTCAGGCGTTTGCGATTTTGGCGGTCATTTGGTCTACAAAACTCTGGCAGCGGCTAACGCTCGTTGTGGTTTCGATTGCCAACACAGTGAATCTGCATGCGATTTTGGCCAAAGATTTAGATGTTCAAAACATGAGTGTTGAGGCGCGCGATCCTGGGTTTGTCACCGGTGTGGCCGATGCCATACCTTTCGAAGGTAAAGGTCCAGAAGGTTTCGGGATTCGATGGGTTAGATTACCGGCCGATTTCGCCCGCGAGGAATGGGTGATTTGGCTGGTCGTCGCAATCCACGTCGCGGCCTTAGTGATCGTCGCGCGGGATTTCATCAAGGCATCCAAATTGAGGGTTTTGAAATGAGTTTGGCACTTCCCGATAAGTGGATTTGGGACAGCTGGTTTGCCTATGACGGAAGTCATCACCACATGTTCTATCTGCATGCCTCGAAAGCTCTCGGAGACCCAGACCGCCGCCACCGAAATGTCATGGTTGGTCACGCGGTTTCAAAAGATCTGAAGACCTGGACGGTGGTGCGCGACGCCCTTGCAGTCTCGGATTCTCCAGCATTTGACAGCTACACAACCTGGACCGGTTCGGTAGTTCAATCAGATGATGGCTTGTGGTGGATGTTTTACACCGGTACCTCTCGAGAGGATGGCGGACTAGTTCAGTCAATCGGAGCGGCTACTTCAAAGGATTTGTTGGTCTGGGAAAAACTTGGGACCACCCCACTGGTAAAGGCAGACCCTCGCTGGTATGAAACCATCAACGACCCCAAATCGGATAGCGAGGCGTGCCGCGACCCCTGGGTCTTCAGATTCCCAAATGCTACTGAGTGGCACATGCTATTCACCGCCCGAGCGAACCACGGTGAGTTTCGTGAGCGCGGAGTTGTCGGTCACGCAACATCAACCGATCTTCGCAAGTGGGAGGTTAGGCCACCGCTAAGCCTTCCAGGTCAAGGTTTTCACGAACTCGAAGTTCTTCAGTATGCGGTGGTTGATGGGGTTCCGTTATTGGTGTTCGCCTGCGGTTGGAAAAATATTTCCGACCAACGTTTGGCCAAACAGGGGCCCAAACATTTGACGTATTCTCTGGTCGTCGATGCATCCTTAGAAGCTCTCGATTTCACCAAAGCCAAGCCTTTCGAGGCCCATCCCGTCTACGCCGGACGTCTGGTCTTCGATCAAAAGACCGGTTGGAATTTGATGGGTTTCAATGATTTCGTCGACGGTGAATTTGTCGGCGATGTACCTGATCCGTTCCCAGTGACGGCAAATGCAACAGAAGGGCTGATTCCAAGATGACGCTAGCGAAAACACCTCCAATGGGTTGGAACTCTTGGAACTATGGGCTGAACGAACTTGACCGTGCCGACTTCAAGCGCCTCACTGAAGTGACCGTGCTAGCACAGGCCAAGGCTATGGTCGATAGTGGCATGTTGGCGGCAGGCTATCAGTACCTAGTGCTTGATGATGGTTACCAAAACACTCGTCGCGACTTCAATGGTCACCTTCAGGGTCACGCACTTCGGTTCCGAGCCGGAATTCCCGCACTTGCAGAAGAAGTTCGTGCGCTTGGGCTGAAATTTGGGATTTACTCTGTGCCGGGAACTCTAACCTGCGCACAGCAATACGACGATTATGTTGCCGACGGTCTTGGCTCTCTAGGTTACGAAACTCAAGATGCTCAAGCCTTCGCTGAATGGGGAGTTGAATACCTGAAGTATGACTGGTGTCGAGCTCACCTGAACGATGGGCTTCAACCAAGAGAAGCCTTCAAAAAGATGTCGGATGCTCTAAAGGCAACTGGTCGAGACATCGTTTTCTCCATCTCGGAATACGGTCACTACAAGCCACACGAGTGGGCCCCGGAGTTCACCAACATGTGGCGAACTACAGATGACCTTTTCGCTCGATGGGATTCGCTGATGTACACCCTGGATCTTCAGGAAAACCTCTACCCTTATTCAAAGCCTGGAGCCTGGAACGACCCAGACATGCTTCAAATCGGAAACGGTAGCCTAAGTTCTTCGGAAAATCGGGCTCACTTCTTCTTGTGGGCGGTTTTGAATGCTCCGCTCATGGCCGGAAACGACCTCACCAAGATGTCCGATGAGGTTAGAGACCTTCTGATCCACCCAGGTGTTATTGCTGTTGACCAGGATTGGGGTGGAGAACAAGGGCGTCTAGTTCACAACACTGGCACCGCTCAAGTTTGGACCAAACCGATGTCTGACGGATCGAAGGCAAGTGTTCTGCTGGCCCGTGGTGAGTCACACGAAAGGTTTAACTTAGGTGAATTGTTCCCTGACATTTCATCGGTAAAAGATGTTTGGAGTGGCGACACCATGGATTCTCGATCAATCGTTGAAGTTCCAGCTCACGACGCGCTGCTTATCATTACCAAATGATCCAACTAACCAGCCCAAGCGGAGAACTCACTGCGGTCATCAATCCGATTGGGGCAGCGCTGTCCGAGCTTTGGTTTGGTGAAGTTCAGGTCGCTGGATCGCCGGATCAGTACTCGGGAGTCCCACTTTTTCCCTGGCCAAATCGCATCTTTGATGGAACTTGGAAACACGACGGTGAAGTCCTACATTTTCCGATCAACGATTCAACTGGGCATGCGGCTTTGCACGGGCTAGTTTTTGACAAGACTTTTGAATTCTCCAAAGATGGCGAAGGAAATTGCAGTGGTTTTTATGAATTCCAGCCAACCGAGGGCTACCCGTTTCAAGCAGTGTTGCAAGTTGATTTTCAACTAACTGACTCGCAGTTGAACATTGTCTACAGAGTTACCAACCAGTCAGCCGACCCGATGCCTTTTGCTATAGGTTTTCACCCCTACTTCAAGGCGAGTAAGTCTTCGGTATTGCTTACGGATGCTGGTGCGTTTGAATTATCCGATGTGCACGTTGACGACACCCTCGGCCCAAATCTGCACGAGGCCACACTCACCACCGATTCCTACACCTTGAAATTGACTGCCCCAAACACCGAGTACCTGCACATTTTCACCAACCGTTACTCCAATCCAGACTTCATCTGGTTTGCCATCGAGCCACAAACTTCGCCGGTGGATTCCCTAAACACGGGCCTCGGCGTGATTAAGTTGGCTCCTGGTAGCAGCAGTAGTTTCAACTTTGTTCTAAAAGTTGATTGAAGCCTTGATGGCCTTACGCCAATTATCTAGAGGTAGAACAGCCTTAGGTTCGAATTCTTGATTCAGCTTCCAAATGCCACGAAGACTTTCAAAATTGGGGAAGATTCCGAAACCTAAACCAGCCAGGTAGGCGGCACCGAGACCGGTGGTTTCAATGACTGTGCCTCGGGCAACCCTTTGAGTCAGTGCGTTGGCCTGAAGCTGCATGAGCAGGTTGTTTTGGCACATTCCGCCGTCGACCCGCAAAATGTTTATCGATTTGCCCAGGTCTTGTTCCATGGCTCGAACTAGGTCGGTCACTTGGAAGGCAACCGCTTCTAAAGTGGCTCTGGCGATGTGGGCGTCGGTGGTTCCTCTGGTAATTCCAAACAGGCTGCCTCGAACATCCGGGTTCCAATGAGGAGCACCAAGACCAGTCAGCGCCGGAACAAAAACCACACCGTTGGTGTCGGCAACCCGGTTTGCGAGTTCCTCAACATCTTTAGCCTCTTTGATGATCTTTAGCCCATCTCGAAGCCACTGCACTGCTGAGCCGGCTACGAAAACCGAACCTTCAAGGGCGTAGGTGATTTCCCCGGACGGTGCCTGCCACGCGATTGTGGTTATCAACCCGCTCTTGCTGGCAACCTTCTTGAGACCGGTGTTAGTGAGCAGAAAAGCGCCGGTTCCATAGGTGCATTTGGAGTCACCTTCTTCGAAAGCGGCTTGCCCAAATAGAGCTGCCTGCTGGTCTCCAGCAATTCCAGTGATCGGGGCATCAATTCCCAAATACTCGTGCGGATCGGTTTCGGCCAACAACCCATAATTGGGGACTATGGTCGGAAGGGAAGCGAGCGGCACTCTGAATAGCTCGAGTAGGTCATCATCCCAGGTCGCTGTGGAAATGTTGCACAGCTGGGTTCGTGAAGCGTTACTGGCGTCGGTAATGTGGCTCTTTCCGCCGGTAAGTCGAGCAATCAGATAGCTGTCAACCGTGCCAATGACCGTGTTCCCATTCACCACGGAATCCCAAATTTCCGGTTCGTTCCGTTGAATCCAAACCAGTTTGGTCGAAGTGAAATACGGGTCCAAGCTGGTTCCGGTTTTGGTGCGAATTAGTTCCGCGTGACTTTGCAATTCAGCGACGATGTCGCTGGTTCGACGGTCTTGCCAAACAATTGCGCGACGCGGTGCTTTCAGGCTTTTTCGGTCCCAGAGGACCAGGGTTTCACGTTGGTTGGTGATTCCGATGGTCTGTATGTTTTGGCTGTTGGTGAGCGCTTGGCGACTGGCTCTGAGGGTTGCCTGCCAAATTTGCTCAGGGTCGTGCTCAACCCAACCCGGCTTTGGAAAGTGTTGTTCGAATTCGCTGTACCCGCGGGAAGTTATTTCCCCTTCCGCACTGACCACCAACACGGTTACACCCGTGGTTCCGGCATCGATCGCGAGAATACTCATCAGTGGGTCATGGGTTCCAGAGGAACCAGCTCTTTCTGTTTGCTTGGCCATTCAACGATAAACATTGCGGCAAGCATAACGCCACCACCGAGAAGACTTAGGAAGGTTGGCTTTTCTTGACCAACCGCGTAGGCGATGGCGGCTGCCCAGATCACTTCGGTAGTCAGGATGATTGCCACCCGCGACGGGTCCAAGAATCCTTGGGCCCAGGTTTGCACGAAGAAGGCGAGCGCGGTGGCCAATACCGCACAGAAGATGATGGCAAACCATACTTCGCCGTCTGGTGGGCTTTGGACGCCTCCCTCCCAAACGAAGGCACCAATCCAACTCAAAATGCCGCACATGGTCAGCTGCACGATTGTTAGTGCGTAACTGTCGTGGTCGGAACTCCAAACGCCGAGTCCAACAATGTGCAGGGCGAAAAGGAAAGCGCACAGGATTAGTGCGATTTCTCCCCAGCCGAATTCAATTGCACCCGATGAAAGTATGGCCAAACCGATTGTTGCCAAGATGACCCCAACCAGTGCCTTGCGACTCACTTTGTTGCGAAGCAGGATCCAGGCTAAGAGTGGGGTCAGTGCAACATAGAGACCGGTAAAGAAACCGGTGATGGCTGCAGTCGAGAAATGCAAACCGATTGTCTGAGCAACATAACCCCCACCGAGTGCTAGGCCGAGCAGACCTCCCTGAGTTAGCAGAGTTTTATTGAACTTCTTCAAAACACTTGGACGAACCAGAATCATCACAATTACCGCGATGGTGAAGCGAAACGCTAAAAAGTTGAAGATTGGTTGGCGTTCGATGGCTGGTTCCATCAGCACAAATGCCGCACCCCAAGTGACGGCAACGCTAATAAGAGCTAGTGCCGCAATTCGTGAACGATTCATTTCTTCTTTCGAACCAGTGGGGAGTGATGTTCAACTTCAACGATTTGGTGGTTTTTGTCGAGATGGATAACCGAGAAACTGCCTGGCTTTAGGCCGGCTGCAAGGTGCAGTTTGATTTTCATCGGCTTACTGGCTTTAGTCTCTAGAGACTCAATCATGGTTGGTAGAACTGGTCGATGGGTGCAAACTACCGCTGGTTTACCCAGTTCGATAATGTTTTGCAG
>JALQVK010000057.1 GCA_023260375.1 Rhodoluna sp.
GGAGAACGTGACCTCGGTTGTGATTGGTGGTGTCACTCTTCGCAAGCCAAAGTTCACCGTGAACGGTACCGGCACCGAGATCACCTTCAAGGCGCCAGCTGGCACCGGAGTGGTTGACCTAACCCTACGTGCCGGAACTGCTTCGGTAACCGGTCAGTACACCTACGACGAGCCGCCGGTTGTTACCACCCCATTTGGAATCAACATTGAGTTGCTTCCAGTGGTCGGAAACAGACTTGCTGGTCAGAAGGTTCTAATCACCGGTGGTGGCTTGAAGCCTTCCTCGGAATACAACCTAACCATTGGTTCGAGTAAGGTTTCACTCTTCAAGGGAGTTACCGACGCGAATGGCTCATTCAGTAAGACGGTAACCATTCCTGCAAAGAGCTGTTTGGCTGCTGGCAAGCAGGCTCTGTCGCTGGTTGGCAAGAAGGCTGACGATACCGAAGCCATCGACACCGCCCAGGTCGTCTTGGATTCAAACTGCAGCGTTTTGGCAGTGGCAGACAAGACCGAGACCAAGCAGTGGACACTGTCTGGATTCTTGTTCAACTACTTGAAGTTCGACCTAACCGATGGCGGCATCAAGTCGCTCTCGGCACTGGTTCCGTTGATCAAGGGCGCCAAGACCGTGACCATTTACGGTTACACCCAAACCGATGCAACCTCGGAGGCTACCAAGAAGGCGAACCTGACTCTAGCGACCAACCGTTGCAAGACGGTCATGGACTACCTAAAGTCGAAGGGAATCAAGGCGGTATTCACCACAGTTGGTAAGGGCGGTGTCGACCCGGTTTCATTGACCGACCAGTCGAAGAACCGACGCGTTGTGATTGAGGCTAACTACTAAACCTAAATTTGGGCCCTTGCCACAAGGGCTTAAACTAGGTCAATCAGCAACAGATTGGGCTAGCGCTTGGCAAAGGCATTACTTAGGGTTTCGGCCTGGGCGCTAGCTTTAGTTAACTTTTGGGTATTTTCAAGATTCACGGTTGACGACGCCTTCATAACCTGGCGTTATGGGCAGAACTTGATTGGCCATGGCGTTTGGAACTACAACCCAACCAGTTTTGACCCAACTCAGGCTTACACCAACCCGATTTTTGCATTGCTATCCATTGTTCCGGCGCTATCCGGTTGGAACGTTGTGCTGTTTTTCAAATTGGTGTCTTTGCTGGCTCTGGTTGCGTTCATAATTTTCTTCCTACGACGCCGTCCGGAAGCGAACCTCTCGCTTGCACTTTTCTTTGCAGTACCGGCTGCGGTAATTCACATCTTCAGCGGATTGGAAACCTTCCTTTTCGTGTCGCTGATGCTCTTACTTTTGATGGCAATCAAAAACGACGAAGGTCGCCTAGCTGTAGCTGTCTCGGCAGCGTTGCTGATCACGCGTCCGGAGTCGATTCTCTTGCTGGTTCTAGTCCCACTGTTTTTGGGTGTGAGAATTCAGGAACGAAACTTGATTGTGAATTGGAAGCGACTCATTCGAATAGCACTGGTTCTTTTCTCATTCGCAGGTTTGATTTATTTCCTGAATCTCGCGATCTTTGGCGAAGCCCTTCCAAATACCTTCTTCGTGAAGGCCGGTCAGTATTTCTTCAACGGGTCATTTTTCCTCTGGCTACTAGCCTTTGTTCCGCTCATTCCTGTAGCAATGCTTCGCCTTTGGCGTGTGGTTGGGTTCGCAATTGCTTTCTACCTGCCGGTTGTTTTCAGCTATTCAACTTCCTATCTAGCGATGGATTACGCTGGCCGTTTTGCGTTCCAGGTTTATGCACCACTGGCACTGCTGGCAATTTACGTTTTGGCACTCAGGGAGAACCGAGAGCAACTAGCTCAGGTCTGGAAGCGCGGTTTGGTCAATTGGCTTTCACCTCTAATTGCTATTGCTCTAGTTATTCCTACTTTGAACTCGGCAATCGCGGACATTGCAATTTACTACCCGCGGCTGCAGGCTGTGCACGGTGAACTTGGACGAACCGTTAAGCAACTGAGCGCCGAAGGATCAGTTCATGTGACTGCCATGGGAGATGCCGGCCTATTCGCATACGAATCGGGAGTTCCAAACCTGGACATTCGCAAACTAGGCACACACCTGGGGGCAGTCAATGGAGTAGACCGAGAGCTTGTTGAGAAGTATGCCGTCGATTTCGCGATCATCTCTGATTACACAATTGCCGACAGCGTCATGCGTCCATTCGTTTTGAGACAATCGATGGTTCATGTTTGCGACGCATACATTTCACCGACCTATGTCATGGAAATCTGGACCCACAAAACCGATTCTCGTTTGATTTCGGTCTGCAACAATTCCAAAAAATACTCTTCAGACATTCAGGATTTTTCAAGCCTTAAGACGGCGCCATGGCAGGCTTGGCAATAACTAGCCGCTGCAGGCAGAATTAGTGTTTACGACAACAAAGGGGAACCGATTGGCCGACCGAGAAGCTGAAGGCATCATTGGTCTTTGGGCGCGCCAACTTCGAGTTCATCAGTGGGCAAAAAACCTATTGCTGTTTGTGCCAATTTTCGCGTCATTCAAAGTTTTTCAACTTCAAACGAGTGTTTTACTGTCACTGGTTCTAGCTTTTGCGTCGTTCAGCTTGGTGTCTTCAGCGGTTTACGTTTACAACGACCTGGTTGACCTTGAAAGCGATCGAGCTCACACCATCAAACGCAATCGTCCAATTGCTTCCGGCTTGATTACCGTGACCAATGGTGTTCTGGTTGCTCTAGTTCTAGTGTTGTCAGGTCTAGGAATTGGGTTCCTCGCTGGGGTTGGTTTTTTCTCCGCGCTGGTGGTCTATTTAGGTCTGACCTTCGTTTACTCAATCTGGCTAAAACGAATTGCTTTGGTTGATTGCATCTCTTTGGCGGGTCTCTACACCCTGCGCGTGGTCGCTGGAGGTTTCGCTACCGGTATCGAGGTGTCGTTCTGGCTTCTCGCCTTCTCGATTTTCTTTTTTCTGTCTTTGGCTTACGTCAAGCGATATGCAGAACTCGAAGCCACTCAGAAGGCCGGTGCAACTAAAGCGGTCGGCCGAGGTTATTCGGTTACGGACATGCCTTTGATTCTGGTCTTCGGCGCCGGTTCGGCCTTCCTTGCGGTACTGATTTTCGCTCTCTACCTAGATAGCGCCGCGATTAGAGAACAGTATGCCGTGCCCCAGATCGCTTGGTTGGCAATACCGTTCATCATGTATCTGATTGGACACATGTGGTTCAAAGCCCACCGTGGCGAAATGAATCAGGACCCAGTTATATTCCTTTTCCGCGACTGGCCAAGCCTGGTAACGGTTGCGCTAATCGGCGCTTCTCTGGTTTTCGCTCACATTGGTTTTGGCTTATGAAGCTGATTTCCTTTGGAGGAAAAACGGCTGAAGCCGCTGAACTTTTGCAACCACACTGGTTAGCTGATGTCTCGAAGTCGCTCGGTGATGGGTATTTTTTGCCAGTCGGCATGGGCAAGAGTTATGGCGATGTTGCACTAGTTTCAGGCGCTAGGGCAGTCAGTTCTCTAGGTCTCAATCGAATGATTAACTGGGACGCCGCCACCGGAATTCTGGAATGTGAAGCTGGCGTACTGTTGAGCGACATTCAGTCGACCTTCGTGAAACAGGGTTGGATGCTTCCGGTAACGCCAGGCACTTCGTATGTCACCGTCGGCGGGGCTGTCGCGAACGACGTCCACGGAAAAGATCACCACTTCGCTGGAACCTTTGGCGATCATGTTTTGAGTCTTAATCTGGTTCGCTCCGACGGCGAAGTGCTGAGTTGCTCTCCACGCAAAAATTCCGAAATGTTTCGAGCCACAATCGGCGGGCTTGGCTTAACCGGGTTTATTTTGACTGTCCGACTTCAACTTCGCGCGGTGGCCGGACCCTACTTCGATTCGGAAGTTATTCCATACGGAAATCTTTCAGAGTTTTTCGCACTCTCCGAAGAAACCGAAGCTCAAGGTTGGCAGGCTTCGGTTTCTTGGTTCGATTGTTCAACAGGCAAAGCTGGGAGAGGTTCGTTCACTCGCGGCAATGCTTCGTTACGCAAATACGACGGTGAAGCCGAACCAAAAGGTCTAGGACTCTCGGTTCCGATTACGCCACCCTTTTCATTGGTAAACAAGCTGACTCTCGATGTATTCAACGCCGCTTACTACGAGCTTCAGAGAAGCGGAGCGGGAAGGCGCGAAGTTCATTACCGCGAGTTTTATTACCCTCTCGACGGTGTTGGAAATTGGAACCGAATTTACGGTCCGCAGGGTTTTTACCAGTATCAGTCAGTTGTTCCGATGGCACATGCGGCTGAAGCCACCGAGGAAATGCTTTCGGTAATCAAGAAATCAGGGCAGGGTTCGTTCCTTGCTGTTTTGAAAACCTTTGGCGATCGCAAACCAGCCGGATTACTTTCCTTTGCTAGGGCTGGAGTAACGCTCGCTTTAGATTTCCCCAACCGCGGGGAAAAGACCGAGCAGTTATTTAAGGAATTGGACAAGATTGTTTTCGAAGCGGGTGGAACTTTGAACCCAAGCAAGGACGCCCGAATGAGTCGTGAAATTTTCCAGGCCGGCTTCCCAAGAGTTGAAGAGTTTGCCAAGTTCCGTGACCCGAGGATTGTTTCCGATTTTGCGAGAAGGGTGATTGATTAGCATGCGGATCGTAGTTGTCTCTGCCACCTCGGTAATTGCTCTAGCCTGTGTGAAAAACTGGGCGAGCAATGGAAACCACGAGTTTGTTTTGCTTGGTCGTTCCAACGAGCGCTTGGCTGCCACTGCAACAGATCTCTCAATTCGGTTTCCCAATTCCAAGTTTGAATTTGAAACCGTTGACCTTCAGAGTTCCACGTCAATAGCTGCGATGGTTACCAAATGCGCAAAGTCGGCAATCGACCTAGTTTTAGTTGCGCAGGGCTCACTAACCGAGCAGAAGCAAGCTTCGACCGATCTGAGTTACTTACAATCCGAGTTGCAACTAAATGCTGTGTCCGTTGCAGTGGTCACCGAAGGTTTTGCTGGTGCACTGGCAGTTCAGGGCTCGGGGACCATTGGAGTGATTGGCTCGGTTGCCGGAGATCGTGGGCGAGCCTACAACTATAGCTATGGCTCGTCGAAAACTCTGATTGAAAATTACACGCAAGGCCTTCAGCAACGATTCGCTGCAAGCGAAGTTTCGGTTTGCCTCATCAAACCGGGGCCAACCAAAACGCCAATGACGGTTTCCCACAAGGGGAAAATGGCTGACCCGAATGCTGTCGCCAAGGTGATTGTCCACGGCCTCTCGTTGCGTCGTAGGGTGATTTATGCACCTAGCCTTTGGAGATACATCATGCTCGTGGTGAGGTTTATTCCCTTCACCATTTTCAAACGACTGAGCTTCTAGCCGCCTCCAACTACACTCGATTGTGATGGCTACCAGCGGAAAATTCTCTCGCCTAATGGCGGCGGCACTCGTGCTGACCTCCGCGCTAGCTTTGACCGGCTGCAACGTGAATGCCGTGGTCGAAAAAGAGGCCGATTACTCGATTTCGCCAGAAGTTATTGCCGTAGTCGGCGATTTTGGAAGTGGGCGATCGAGAGAAGCTCAAGTTGCCAAAATGGTCGCTGCGCATAACCCAAGTTTTGTAGTTTCGGTAGGCGACAACAACTACACAAAAAAGAGTTACGACAAAATGGTTGGACGCTATTACAAACAGAAAATGGTGGTAGCAACCGGAAACCATGATTACCTCGTAGGCATCGGTCGATTTGATGACTATTTCGGGATAAACCAGTGGACCAGAACTTACGCCTATCACGCTAAATCTGGCGTCGACTTTTTTATTTTGGACAGCACCCCTGGTTTGAAGTCCAAGTCAGTTAGAGCTGCTCAGCTTGATTGGTTGACCGAGGAAATGGCAAAATCTAGAGCCAACTTCAAGGTAGTTGTATTACATCACCCGCCATACTCTTCGGCCAAACATGGTTCGACGAAGGTTTACCAGTGGCCCTATGCCGATTTGGGCGCTGATCTAGTGATCAGCGGGCACGATCACACCTATGAGCGAATCATTCGTCGCGGCGGAATTTATGTGGTGGATGGAACCGGTGGAGCCAAGCTCTATAAATGCAAGAAATTGGTTTATGGCAGCCAAGGTTGCGATGACAAACACTACGGTGCTCTATTTCTTTACGTGAACAGTTACATGTTGAAAGCGGTTTTCCGTGGCACGCGAGGACAAATTTTGGACTCATTCCAGATTGATAAGTAGCAAATTCATTTAGGCTCAAGTGATGCGCTTCATTCTGTCAAAACTAGGTTTAGGCGTACTCAGGAACGACCCTGCGGTGCGAGCCATTTCTTGGCAAACTCTGGTTAGCCGAGTGGGTAATGGTTTGTTCATGACCATCGAGGTCATTTACATCACCCTCATCGTTGGTTTGACTCCACTCGAAGTCTCGATTGCCCTAGGCGTTGGCGGTCTCGTCTCACTTTTGTGCGCCGTACCGGCAGGGATGCTAGCCGACCGTTTCGGTGCGAAACGCGTTTTGTTTTTGGCACACGTCATTGAAGGCTTGGCTCTGCTACCACTAATGTTCGTTCGCGATTTTTGGTCGCTGTTACTGGTCAACATTGTGGTCTGGGTTGCCGGGACCGTTGGTCACAATGCCACCTCAACCGTGATTTCAACAATGGGCACCGGAGAGGACCGAGTCACCATTCGTGCCGCCCAACGCGCCATGGCCAACCTTGGTATTGCAATAGGAACTGTGTTCGCGGGTGTCGCCCTGGCTATCAACACCGAACTTGCTTACCAGCTAACGATTGGTCTCGATTTCCTGATGTTCATTTGGGCCGCCACGTTCATCCTGCGACTTCCGTTTGTCCCGTCCACAATCAAAAAAGGCGAACCACTTTCGTTCGAGGCTTTCAAAGACTGGCGATTCTTAGCAGCAACGATTTTGAACGGTGTGGTCTCACTTCACTTTCTAATTCAAGGCATCGCTCTTCCCCTGTGGATTTTGCATTTCACCGACGTTCCAAAGTGGTGGGTTTCGGTACTATTCGTGATCAACACCATCATCGTTACCTTCCTGCAAATTCGAATGAGCAGTGGCACCGGCGACATCATGGTGAGCGTGAAAAAGTTCCGTCTGGGAACGGTTTATCTTCTGGGTTCGTGTTTGATTTACGCCTCTTCCGCGCATTTGCCCCTTTGGGTCTCAGCAACGGTGCTGGCTGTGGGCATGGTTGTTCACACTTTTGGTGAACTCTACGCAGCAGCCGGTTCCTGGAGCATCGGATTTGATCTCGCGGTTGAAAAACACATGGGACAGTACCAAGGTGTTTACTCACTGGGATGGGGTTTGGGAGGAACCTTGGGTCCGGTTTACATCACATCCATGACCCTCGGCTTGGGTGTGCTCGGCTGGGCAATTATGGGTTTGGTGTTCTTGGCCAGTGGAGTTCTAATGTTTTGGTTAGTAAAGGCCCACCCGAAGTTCGCAGCCTAGCGGCCGTACTTTTGAAGCAGGGCGTCGACGTCGTTGCTCTTCATGTCGATCCAGTTTTTGACCGCAAGTTGGCCCCAGGTTGGTGTCCCGTTTAGCAGGGTGGCAATTCGGTCCACAGAATCCTTTA
>JALQVK010000095.1 GCA_023260375.1 Rhodoluna sp.
TGCTCCACGCCCGACTCGTCGAGCTTGGACTTGATCACGTCGAGCTCGCCCTCGGCGGCGCGGGCCGCGGGCCCGTCGAACTCCTGTCCCCCGCGGTGCGAGTTCACCACCACGAGCCTGCTGCCGCGCAGCTTGGTAGCGCACTTGTCTGGGGGACAAGGGGTCGCAGGTTCAAATCCTGTCAGTCCGACGAAAAAGAAAGGGTGGTGAGTTGAATGTCTGAGATGTCAATCTGGGCTCAACTTCGCACTCTTCCTAATTTGCTGAGTTTGCTCCGCTTAGCTTTGGTCCCGGTTTTTCTGGTTCTGATAGTCACCGGCCACTCGATTACAGCGTTCATAGTTTTGGCAATCGCTTCGATAACAGACTGGCTGGATGGTTATCTGGCACGAAAGCTCAACCAGGTTACGCGAATCGGCGCTTTGCTTGATCCTGCCGCAGATCGACTTTACATTTTTGCCACACTAATTGGCTTGGCTGTGACTGGAGCCATCCCTGCTTGGCTGCCAATTGTGGTTATTGCTAGAGATGTTTTGCTTGCCTTCACCATTCCGATTCTGGCGGCTCGAAACTACGGACCTCTTCCGGTGCACTTCTTCGGCAAAGCGGGCACTTTTGCTTTGCTATATGCGTTTCCATTACTTCTCCTTGCCGATTGGTGGACGGTGGCCCAATTCGTTATTTTGCCAATAGCTTGGGCCTTTGCCCTCTGGGGCGTTGGGCTCTATTGGTATGCCGGATTCCTGTATGTTAAGCAAGTTTTTCAACTGGTGAAATCGACTCCAAGAATTACGCTAAATTAGATAAATCATGAGTGCAGATTCCAACTTCGAAAACGCTAAATCAGAGGATGTTACCTCTACTCAGCGCTTCTCTGAAGACCTAATTGAAGACCCTAAAGACGGTCTTGATGAGGAAGAATTGGCTGCCGTTGCAGCACTGCCTGAGGGTTCGGCTTTACTTATCGTCAAGCGCGGCCCAAGCGACGGATCTCGTTTTTTGCTCGACATTGATGTAACCACCGCAGGTCGCCACCCTAATGCCGAAATCTTTTTGGATGACGTCACGGTTTCTCGCAAGCATGCGGAATTCAAGCGTGATGGCCAAGGGTTTAGCGTTACCGACTTGGCTTCTCTCAACGGAACTTACCTCAATGGGGCTCGGGTTGACTCGGCCCGCCTTTCCGACGGCGATGAAGTGCAGGTAGGAAAGTTCAAACTCACCTTCTACGCAGCCAATTCCGGGCAGGCGTAACCATGGTGGCAAGACCCACTTCGCTGGCAACCGCGAGGTCCTCAAAACTTTTTACAATCGGCCGAGTGCTCGACATTCTCGAACTTGATTTTCCAGAACTTTCTCCTTCGAAGCTTCGCTTTCTAGAGGATCAGGGTTTGGTTACCCCGCAGCGTACCGAGGCGGGTTATCGAAAGTTCACCGAAGAGCACATCGATCGACTTCGAATCATTCTTGAACTTCAGCGTGATCAGTATCTTCCGCTGAAAGTCATTCGCCAGTACCTGGACGACATCGACGCTGGTAAAACCCCTAAGCTTCCGAATTCTGCTGAACCGAAAATCCTTCGTGCAAAACAGGGAAAGAAGTTTTCCGAGCTCGAACTGATTGCGGAGACCGCGATTACCCCGGCTTTGATTGCGGACGCTCAAGAAGTTGGCCTGCTTTCATCGGAACCTTTTTCAGCCGCCGATGTTGCCGTGGCTCGTTCGGTCGTTCAGTTGCAACGTTTTGGAATTGCACCTCGTCACCTTCGCGGCTTGAAGGCGGCAGCTGACCGAGAAATTGGCATTATCGAAGGTGTCGTAGCTCCTATTTTGGCCAAGAACGAAACTGGGTCTCGATCTCGTGCGGCTCATTTTGCGGAAGAGATTGAAAGCCAGTTTGCTTCCATTCGGGCCGAAATTGTGCATTCGGTTATCGGGAAAATCGACTCCTAAAACTTCCTGCGACACGCCGAGGATATTAATTAACCTTGGAGTAACCGGTTAGGGCACCAGAATTAAACCTAAGGTTGAAGGTGAAGGAGGAAAGACATGACCGATCAAGAATCATTTGAGTTTGATGACGCTTCGGCAAACATGCTTTTCACCGACGGATTGCCCTCAAATGACCCAAACTCTGGCTACAGCGGTAATGCCTCAGCGGCCGCTGCTGGAATTAGCTACCGACAGTTGGACTACTGGGACCGTACCGCGCTGGTTCAACCATCGGTCCGAACCGCACACGGCTCTGGTTCTCAGCGACTCTATGCTTTCCGAGACATTCTGGTTCTAAAACTCGTGAAGCGGCTTCTTGACACCGGTGTTTCGCTTCAACAGATTCGTATTGCAATCAATCAGTTGCGCAATTCAGGAATCAACGATCTTGCTCGAACCACACTCATGTCAGACGGAGTAAAGGTTTACCTTTGCAACAGCGATGACGAAGTGATTGACCTTCTAGGTCGCGGCCAAGGAGTCTTCGGTATCGCAGTCGGTCGAGTCTTGGAAGAAGTCGAGGCAACCCTTTCGACCATTACCCCAAGTTCCCTCGACGAGGTAGACGAACTTTCACTTCGTCGTCAGCGCAAAGCTATCTAGTTCTGGTCGTCTTCTAGACCCAAAATACTTTCGACCGAATTTTCGGCATCTTCATTGGCTTCGGTCTTAAGTACTTCGTCCAAAGTCTGACCTCTGAGCACTCGATTCAAACGCAAAACTTTTCGGCTGTTCTTGCCAATTCTGCCAGTGCTCTTCTGACCGAAAGACTTTTGAACCAGTTCAAGAATTTTGTCGAACACTTGGGCCATCTCGATTGCTGATTCGCCTGGCCAGCCGTGGATTGGTCGACCAGCACCCTGGGCCTGTTGTAAAACCGTTCGTTCTTCAACGAAGTCAGGAAGAATTCGGTCTCCAAATTTCTCTCGCAACTCGTTGACGCGGAATTCGCCTTCAGTTGACTGGGGGCGGAATCGGTTGATAAGAATTCCCAGCGTTTCAAGACGTGGAGTCAAACCTTTGCGAAGCTCTTCCAGCGCCAAAGTTGTTCTATCGGCAGCCACTACCGAGAACAAAGATGGTTCGGTGACGATAAGTACTCGGTCGCTGGCCACCCAAGCGGTTCGAGTCAGTCCGTTAATTGACGGCGGGGTGTCGATAATCACGAGGTCATATTCTCGCTCGACCTTAGCCAAAGCCATTTCGAGTCGCCAAATTTCCTGAATAGTTGGAGCTGGTGAGTCCATCACCTGGGCTTTCGGGCTTCCAACCATGACATCTATGGTTCCTGGGTGCAGTTTGGTCCAAGTACTAGTTACGATTGACCTATGCACAATGGAGTGCCGGGGGTTCTGTAGAACATCAGCAACCGTTTCACCGAATACCCCGATGGCGCCTAGTCCTGTGGTGGCATCACACTGCGGATCTAGATCTACTACCAAAGTACGTAGACCTTGAGAAAACGCAGCAGAAGCCAAACCCAAGGCAACCGTGGTCTTTCCTACGCCCCCTTTTAGGGAGCTGACGCTTAGAACATGCACGTCTAATAGGTTACTCTCTTAGTCAGGGCGTCTAAAACCTGTTGTTCGCTCCAACGCTCTTTCGAGGTGTCAATGTTCAAGAAAATCCTGGTCGCAAACCGAGGCGAAATCGCTATTCGCGCGTTCCGTGCGGCATACGAACTAGGAGCTCGAACAGTTGCTGTGTTCCCCTATGAGGACCGAAACTCAAGCCACCGCCTAAAAGCCGACGAGGCATACCAAATTGGCTCCGAAGGTCATCCGGTCAGAGCGTACCTAAACGTGGCAGAAATCATTCGCGTTGCCAAAGAATCCGGCGCAGATGCCATCTACCCTGGTTACGGTTTCCTTTCAGAGAATCCAGAATTAGCTCAGGCTGCAGCCGAGAATGGAATCAAGTTCATTGGTCCAACCTCAGACATCCTAGAGATGGCCGGAAACAAGGTAAACGCCAAGGAAGCCGCGATTGCCGCCGGCGTCCCAGTATTGAAGTCTTCAATTCAGTCTGCTGATGTTGACCTGCTCGTCCAAGAGGCTGAAGCCATTGGTTTCCCAATCTTCGTGAAGGCTGTTGCCGGTGGCGGTGGTCGCGGTATGCGCCGAGTCGAGAAGCGTGAAGACCTAAAGGCAGCACTTGGCGAAGCCAGCCGTGAGGCCGAGAGTGCTTTTGGCGACCCTCGAGTATTCCTAGAGCAGGCAGTGCTCCGCCCACGCCACATCGAAGTTCAGATTCTTGCTGATGAGCACGGCAACGTGGTTCACCTCTTTGAGCGTGACTGTTCAATTCAGCGACGCAACCAAAAAGTTGTCGAAATCGCTCCGGCACCGCACATCACCCAAGAACTGCGTGAAGAGCTATATCGCGACGCCGTTGCCTTCGCTACCAAGATCGGTTACCGCAACGCCGGAACCGTCGAATTCCTAATCGACACTGTTGGCGACAACGCTGGTAAGCACGTATTCATTGAGATGAACCCGCGTATCCAGGTAGAGCACACGGTTACCGAAGAAATAACCGACATCGACCTAGTGCAGTCGCAGATGCGTATTGCAGCGGGGGAGAGCCTCGCCGATTTAGGTCTTACCCAAGACAAGATCACCATGCACGGCTTTGCGGTGCAGTGCCGTATCACTACCGAGAACCCAGCGCTTGGCTTCAAGCCAGACTCTGGAAAAATCACCACCTACCGTTCACCGGGCGGAGCCGGTATTCGTCTAGATGGCGGAACCATCTCAGCGGGTAGCGAAGTAAGCCCACACTTTGACTCACTGCTGGTGAAGCTAATTGCCAGAGGTCGCGACTTCCACTCGGCGGTAGTTCGTGCCGAACGTGCGCTCGCGGAGTTCCGCATTCGCGGTGTTTCCACCAACATTTCGTTCATGCAGGCTGTTCTAGCTGATCCAACCTTTGCCAGTGGCGACCTTTCGACCTCGTTCATCGACGAGCGTCCAGAACTATTCACTCAGCACCCTTCACAGGACCGTGGAACAAAGATTCTGACCTGGTTGGCAGATGTCACAGTCAACCAGCCTTACGGTCCTCGCAGCGGGCGAATTTCACCGGCTCTAAAGCTGCCCAAGATTGATTTGACCAAGGCACCTAAGGAGGGCTCGCGTCAGCAGCTGTTGAACCTTGGCCCAGCCGGATTTGCCAAGGCACTTCGTGCCCAGAACCACGTTGCGGTTACCGAAACCACCTTCCGCGATGCACACCAGTCGCTTTTGGCGACCCGTGTCCGTGGCCGCGATCTGGTTCAGGTAGCTCCGTATGTGGCTCGGATCACTCCAGAACTGTTCTCGGTAGAAGCTTGGGGCGGTGCAACCTACGACGTTGCCTTGCGTTTCCTCGGAGAAGATCCTTGGCAGCGTCTGACTGCTTTGCGCGCTGCGATGCCAAACATCTGTATCCAGATGCTGCTTCGTGGCCGTAACACCGTTGGTTATACTCCTTACCCAACCGAAGTTACCCAGGCGTTCGTGGCTGAAGCCGCGGCTAGCGGCGTTGACATCTTCCGCATCTTCGATGCTCTAAACGATGTTGACCAAATGAAGCCAGCGATCGAAGCCGTGCTGGCTACTGGTACTGCGGTTGCGGAAGTAGCACTTTGCTACTCGGGCGACTTGCTGAACCCTGCCGAAGACCTTTACACCTTGGATTACTACCTAGGTTTGGCGGATGAGATCGTTGCCGCCGGTGCACACATCCTTGCAATTAAGGACATGGCGGGATTACTTCGCCCTGCCGCCGCACAGAAGCTTGTGAAGGCACTGCGCGAACGATTCGACCTTCCGGTTCACCTGCACACTCACGACACCGCTGGTGGGCAACTAGCGACCCTAATGGCAGCAATTGAAGCCGGCGTCGACGCAGTAGATGTGGCTTCAGCTCCTATGGCTGGAACCACCAGCCAACCATCGGCATCTGCGCTAATCGCAGCACTAGCCAACACCGAACGTGATTCTGGAATCACACTTGATGCCATGACAGCGCTCGAACCTTATTGGGAAGCTGTTCGCCGAGTTTACTCACCGTTCGAGTCCGGACTACCTGGACCAACCGGTCGTGTCTACAAGCATGAAATTCCTGGAGGACAACTGTCAAACCTCCGCCAGCAGGCAATCGCACTGGGTCTTGGTGATCAGTTCGAAAAGGTTGAAGACATGTATGCCGCGGCCAATGAAATTCTCGGCCGCCCAACCAAGGTAACTCCTTCTTCAAAGGTGGTTGGCGACCTTGCGCTCCACCTCGTCGCAGTGAATGCCGACCCTAAAGATTTCGCGGAAAACCCACAAAACTACGACGTTCCAGATTCCGTAGTTGGTTTTATGGCAGGCGAACTTGGCGATCTGCCCGGCGGGTGGCCTGAACCATTCCGCACCAAGGTTTTGGCGGGCAAGAATCTAAAGTTCGGAATCACTCCAGTAAGCGACGAAGATCTTGAAATTCTCAAGGGCGGAAGTTCAACCGAAATTCGTTCCGCACTAAACCGACTCCTTTTCCCAGCGCCGACCAAAGAATTCTTGGCTAACCGAGCAGCCTACGGAAACCTAGATCAGGTCGACACTGTGGACTACTTGTACGGCTTGGAACAGGGCCACGAGCACGTCGTGGAAATCGCCAAGGGCGTTCAGCTGTTTGTAGGTCTAGAGGCAATTGGCTCTCCAGATGCCAGAGGAAACCGCACCGTGATGGCCACTTTGAACGGCCAGCTTCGACCAATCGACATCCGCGACAAGAAGATCGCCGTTGACATCCCTCAGGCAGAAAAGGCAGACGTTTCAAACCTTGGGCACATCGCCGCTCCTTTCTCAGGAGCGGTAACTGTCACCACCGTTCAGGGTGCCAGAGTTGAAGTCGGCCAGCCAGTGGCAATAATCGAGGCCATGAAAATGGAAGCAACAATCACCTCAACTCTTGCTGGCGTCGTTCGCCGAATCGCTATCCCAAAGACCCAGTCGGTCGAAGCCGGCGACCTCATTCTTGTGGTGGAAGCCGAATAGATTCAACCTGAAAAGGTAGACTGGACTCTAGGTTTCGAAGATTGGAGTGCTTGTGGCTTTTGGCGACAGGAAGAAAAACAAAGCGGAAGCTTCCGAACAGGCGCACTCTCTAGCCGATTCAGCCGTTGATGTTGCCAGCGTCGATCTAGCGCCAAGTACTGCGGCAATCGAAATTGTTCAAGACACTGCTCCTCGCGAGCCAAACACCGACACCGGGCCAATCAGTCGCCGTTCCAACTACACCAGACGCGATCAACTGCGCGGTGATGTTTTCGATCAGCCTGAACCAGCAGCCATGCTCACTGCAGATCGTCTTATCGATGTGAGCCCAAGAAACCGTCAGGCACCAGAGGGTGGAATTCGAAAGTTTTTGTACTACGTTTCGCTGAAGACGATCAATCTCGGTGATTCTCGAAAAGTACGAGAGCGAAAAGCCTTAGACGCTCGAATTGGGGCAGTCTTTGAAGGCGGAGCCAAGTTTGTTCCAGTGCTTACTCGTAAGGGTGGAGTGGGTAAGACCACCGTCACCACGCTCCTAGGCATGGCACTTTCAACAGCGCGTGAGGACCGCGTAATTGCGATTGACGCTAACCCAGACCGCGGAACCCTAGCGGAACGAGTTAGCAAGTCAACTCGTTTCACGGTTCGCGACGTTGTGAATCGAGCTGCTGCAATTGACGGATTTACCGAATTCTCAACCATGGTTTCTCGCGATACTACTCGCCTAGATGTTTTAGCCTCCGACTCGGACCCAATGTTGTCAGAAGCTTTCGACGAAGGTGACTACAACGTTGTAGCCGACATGGCCGCTCGTTACTATTCGATTGTTTTGACCGACTGCGGAACCGGCATCGTCCACTCGGTTATGCGTCCTACCCTTCAGCGAGCCAGCGGCTTGGTAATTGTTTCGGGCGGCTCGGTTGACGAAGCTCGTCTTGCCTCGGAAACACTTACCTGGTTAGAAGCCAATGGCTACGGAGACTTGGTCAGAAACTCAATCGTTGCCCTAAATACGGCAACCCAGGCAACGAATCTCGTCAAAATTGACGAAATTGAACAACACTTCCAAACTCGAGTTCGTGATGTTGTTCGAATCCCATATGACCCAGCGCTTGCTGCAGGCTCGGTAATCAAGTTCGCCCAACTCAACCGTCACACCCGTGAAGCTGCACGTGAACTTGCTGCTCTAGTAGTTGACGGACTCAACAACCCGATCTAGTGGCTGTTAGAGAAATCCGTCTCTACGGAGACCCAGTACTTCGCTCCGAGTGTCTTTTGATTGACGAAATTACACCGGCTATCGAAGACCTAATCAAGGACCTCCTAGACACTACACAATTGCCGGGTCGGGCAGGGGTGGCGGCTCCACAAATCGGGGTAAATCTGAGGGCTTTTAGTTACAACGTGCACGGTGAGCTCGGTTACCTGATTAACCCCAGAATTGTAGAACTCAGTGGAGAACCTAGTGAAATCGATGAGGGTTGCCTTTCGGTTCCGGGCTTATGGGAAAAGACCCTTCGGTATCCAAATGCCATCGCAGAAGGTTTAAACCTAAATGGAGAGGTGATTCGCATTTCCGGAAGTGGGTTACTTGCACAGGCATTGCAGCATGAGTGCGATCACCTAGACGGCAAGGTCTACCTGGATCGGTTAAGCCCAGATGGCCGAAAAATCGCGATGCGCAAGCTTCGCGAAACCGACTGGTTTTAGAAATTCACCGCTCGGTCGATGTTGCCTTTGCCATCGGCATAAAGTTCTGCAATTTCCTTGGCAAAATCCCTCGAAACCGCTTCTCGCTTAATCTTCAAACTCGGTGTTAGGTGACCTGAACTCTCCGTTAGTTCAGCGTTGATGATCACGAACTTGCGAATTGACTCAGCTGTTGAAAAGTTTTTATTCACAGAATCGATGGCCTTTTGAACCTCACTCAGAACCAGTGGGTCAGTTGCCGCATCACTAACGCTTAGTTCGGGATTGCCTCCATGGTTTTTGAGCCAAGTCGGAAGCATTTCTGAATCTAGCGATACCAGGGCGCTAACGAAAGGTTTCTTGTCTCCGACCACTACGACTTGTCCGATGAGTGGATGTGACCTCAGAGGGTCTTCTAGGCCTGCTGGAGCAACGTTTTTACCGCCTGCTGTAACTAGCAATTCTTTTTTACGGCCAGTGATCGACAAGAAGCCATCTTCGTCTAGTTCGCCAATGTCTCCGGTGCGGAACCATTCGCCATCGAAGGCTTCGGCGGTCGCAGCTGGATTTCTCCAGTAACCGCGCATGATGTTGTTGCCGCGTAACAGGATTTCACCATCCGAGGCAATTTTCACTCCGCAACCAGGGAGCGTTCGGCCAATTTTGCCAATCTTGATTTGGGTCGGCCGAGCAATCATGGCTGGTGCTGTGGTTTCGGTCAAGCCGTACCCTTCGAGCACAGTTAGCCCAATTCCGGCGAAGAAGTACCCTAATCGCGAGCCAAGGGGAGCGCCACCGGAAATGGCATAGCGCAACTGCCCACCCATAGCCGAACGTATTTTGCGATAAACCAATGCATCAAAAACGCGGTGTTGGAGCGATAGACCGAGACTTACCTTTCCAAATTCTTGTTTGGCTTTCGCATATTCAATAGCGGCGACTGCTGCCTTGCGGAAAATGTCTCCCTTGCCCCCAGCCTCAGCTTTCTGCTCGGCTGCGTTGTATACCTTCTCGAAGACTCGAGGCACGGCTAAAAGGAAGTCAGGGTGGAACGAGATCATGGCGGGACCAACGTCTTTGGCGTCTGCCTTGTGACCAACTTTGATTCCTACGTGAATCGCGAGCACTTCGACAAATCGCGCAAAAACGTGAGCAAGAGGAAGGAAAAGAAGGGTTCTGCGGCCAGTCTGAAGAACCTCTGGGAGTTCCAGCATCGCGTTCTTGCTCAGTTCGACGAATCCTCGGTGTAACAGCTCACAACCTTTTGGAACCCCTGTGGTACCAGATGTGTAAATTATGGTTGCAAGGTCATAAAGACCGGCTCGAGTGCGTCGCTGTTCCAGCGTTTCGTTGTCGATATCATGTCCGCGTTGAATTAGTAATTCAATGGCACCTTCGTCTAGGCGCCAAATTTGTCGAGCCAAAGGAACCGATGCCTTTATGGATTCAAAACGCTCAAGGTGTTCTGCAGTCTCAAGGAAAACTGCAACGGAATCAGAATCGGAAAGAATCCAACTCATTTGTGTCGGCGATGAACTTTCGTAAATTGGCACTGAGATTGCGCCAGCAAACCAGATCGCAAAATCGATTAGCGTCCACTCGTAACGAGTTTTACTCATAATTGCGACGGCTTGACCCGGTTGAATTCCCGAAGCGATCAATCCCTTGGCGACGGCAGTTACCTGAGACAGGAATTCTTCAGCGAGAATGTCATGCCAGGTGCCGTCGGCTTGCTCTGTGGCAAAGAGCGGAAGTTTTGGGTTATTTGCTACGCGCTCGACGAGAAGATCGGTGATGTTGGTTTTGTTATCTGAGACCACCAACGGATCGATATCGTAAGACTTCATGGCATCTTCTCCAGTTTTCTGCTTCCTCAAACTCTACGACCTCCAAACCAACAAATTAGGCTCAAAATCGGAACCTATGGCTTCTTCAATCGAATTGTTATCTAAGGTTTAAAGCATGCACGCAATTGGAATTGACATCGGCGGGACAAAAATCGCGGGTGCGTTAGTTGACCCGGACGGGGTTATTGTTCGTGAATCACGCGTCCCTACACCGGCGACCGATCCCGATGCAATCGCCGATGCGGTGGTAGCGCTAATCCAAGAGCTGTCCCAAGACGTGGACGTGGTGGCTGCAGGTGTGGCAGCGGCAGGTTTCGTTGATGCTGCTCGGGCAAATATTGTTTATGCACCAAACCTGTCTTGGAGAAACGAACCGTTCAAAGCAAAACTTGAAAGTAAGTTGGACATTCCAGTCTTCATTGACAACGATGCCAACGCGGCTGGCTGGGCCGAGTACCGTTTCGGTGCGGGTAGAGGTTATCGTCACATGGTCATGTTGACCATCGGTACAGGCGTCGGCGGCGCAATCATCGCCGATGGTCGCCTGCTACGAGGAGGCTTCGGTGTTGCAGCAGAACTTGGTCACATCCGCCATATTCCCAACGGACGACTTTGCGGTTGTGGACGCAATGGCTGTATCGAACAGTACGGTTCCGGCACTGCATTGCTTAGAAGCGCCATCGAACTTGCAAACTCTGGAACCGAAAAAGGCGCACGTCTTGCCGAGTTAACCGTTCAAAAAGGCGGAGAACTAACCGGTGTTGAGGTCTATCAAGCCATAACCGAGGGTGACCCAGGTGCGCTCGAACTACTTAGTGAACTAGGCGTCGCTATTGGTAAAACCATTGCCACGATTGCTGCTGTGCTCGACCCAGAAATTGTGGTCATCGGAGGTGGAGTTTCCTCCGCTGGCGATTTATTACTAAATCCTATGCGCGAGGGTTTCCTAAGTTCTCTTTCGGCAAAGGGCTTTAGGCCAGAACTCAAGATTGAAACGGCGCAGTTTGTAAATGACGCCGGTGTGGTCGGCGCTGCCGATCTGGCTCGCCAAGAACTAACCAGTCGCTAAACTAGTAAAGTCGATTGGAGGTTTACGGATGGCTTATTTCATCCTGAAAAACTTCCTGCTCGGACCAATTCTCAAGGCTATTTTTCGTCCTTGGGTGCGAGGAATGGAGAACATTCCCACCAACGGTGCAGTGATCTTGGCAAGCAA
>JALQVK010000142.1 GCA_023260375.1 Rhodoluna sp.
CAAGCTTGCCGTTTACCCCGGCTCATTCGATCCAATCACCCTCGGACACCTCGACATCATCGAACGTGCCTTGGATGTCGTGGAGCGTTTGCAGGTCGTTGTGGTTCACAACCCTGGCAAGCAGCCCTTTTTCTCTCTCGCTGAACGCGTGCAAATGGTCACTGACGCTCTAATCGAACGCGGATTAATGGGCAAGGTTACCGTGGACTCGCTGGAGTCTGGTCTGCTCACCACCTATGCCGCAGAACTGGGCGCCAGTGTTTTGATCAAAGGCTTCCGAACCGGCGTCGACATTGAATACGAACTACCAATGGCTCGCGTAAACCGCGACCTAACCGGCATTGAAACCATCTTCTTGCCATCAGACCCAGCCAACACCCACATTTCTTCCAGCCTGGTCAAACAGGTTGCATCCCTTGGTGGAGAGATCACCAAGTACGTTCCAGCTTCGGTGATCCGAGGCTTCAAGGCAAAGGCCTAAATTGAGTAACCCTTATCTAATTCCTGTTCACGATCTAATGCACAAGGCCGGAACACTACGACGCATCGATATCGAATTTCCGGCACCGGAAGCGCTCGACAACTCGATAGCCGGCATTCCACAAGGTGGTCAGATTGTCATCGACGGTCGCCTGGAATCCGTCCATGAAGGTATTTTGGTGTCTGCAAATGTGTCTGGCGAGGCAAATTCGGAATGTTCTAGGTGCCTCGATCCACTGAAACTCGATGTTGATGTGGAATTTCAGGAGCTTTTCGCCTATTCTTTAACAGACGAAGATGACCTAGTCATTTCAGATGAATCAATTAATCTGGAACAGGTAGTCCGAGACGCGGTAGTGCTTTCGCTTCCGTTCCAACCAATCTGTAGTGAAGACTGTGAAGGTCTTTGCGTGGATTGCGGAATGAAACTGCAAGACAACCCGCAGCATGTGCACGAAGCCCCGGTTGACCCGAGGTGGAATGCCCTAAAGAACTTAATGGAGTAAAAAATGCCAGTACCAAAACGCCGCCTATCCCGCGCCCGCACTCACGCACGCCGTTCGCAGTGGAAGGCAGCAGAGCAGACCCTAGTCAAGACCGTTGTCAACGGTAAGACCGTCTACAGCCTGCCTCACCGCGCCAAGGTTGTAGAAGACTCTGCCGGTAACGCTCTATTCATGGAGTACAAGGGCCGCAAGGTCGCAGACGCCTAAAGACATGAGTCTGAGCTCGCTTGAGTCTCGGTTGGGTGTAACTATCGAACCAGCACTACTCGAACTCGCTCTGACCCACACCTCGTATTCATACGAGAACGGCAATCAACCCAGTAACGAACGACTCGAATTTCTCGGGGACTCGGTGCTGGGTTTTGTTGTATCCGCTTACATCACCGAAAAGTTCACCGACCTTGCCGAAGGTGAATTGAGCCGCATCAAGAACGCCGTAGTTTCGGCCAAGGCTTTGGCTCCACTAGCAGAGAAGCTTGGGCTTGGTGAGCACCTTCGTCTGGGTGTTGGCGAAGAGCGATCCGGAGGTCGCACTAAAGCCAACCTTTTGGCAGATGCCTTCGAGGCCGTTCTGGGAGCGATTTACACTTCAGCTGGAATCGACGCCGCCACCGAATTTGTCAAAGCTCAGGTTTTCCCGCTCCTTGCTAACCCTCAGGCACTGCTCAATGCGTCCGAGCCCAAAACGAAATAGATAAATCTCGGCAAGCTCGTAAACTTGAGATTGCCGAAGTCGCCAGCAAGCACAACATACCAATTATTTCTCCAGAAAATTTATTAGCTGCTAAGAATCAACTTGAATCATATGTTGCTGACGAGTGGATTGAAGAAAATGCACTCGCAGTTGAAGCAGGTCTTAAGACCGAAATGACCGAATCATTCCTTGAAGGAATGAAGGGTCTTTTTGAAGAACATTATGTAACTATCCCTGAAGAAAAATATGATGTACTTGTAGATAGCAACTCAATTTTCAATCTATATCCAAATCACCTTATCTCTATTGTTTCTCATGAAGAGAGTATTTACGCAGGGTGGACAAGGTTATTCCCAAATTCATTAATTTGG
>JALQVK010000002.1 GCA_023260375.1 Rhodoluna sp.
AAAGTTTACCTTTTCAAATGCTCTGGGATTGGGCTTGCGGCGTTCGGTTTAGCCGCATAGAACGAAGCCAAGAACGAAATGATGCCAACCTCGAGGAAGACCCAGACAAAAATCCAGAGTGGGTCTGCTCCGATGTTTTGCATTCGGCCAGGACCAATCGCGGCATGAGTCAAGACTGCGAGCAAAGCCATTTCGAATGCCGCCACAAAACCGATAGACAATCCGACAGCAATTGCCGATGCCAGCGGAGTTGCGAAATTGTGGCGAGCCTCGGCTGCATATTTTTTAACCGCAATGGTTACCCCAAGCGCCACCAACACCGGAACCACCAAAACGATCATTCCGACAGTGAAGTCTCCGGATGGAATTGTTCCAAAAACTGGAATGGTCGGCAGCGGACCGAGGGCAGTGCCTAGCGGGCTCACACTCGATCCAGACCCAATCGCGAAACCTGGGCCAACCAGCCAGGAGCTGACGTAAAAGGTGAGGTTCGGAAGGAACGCCAGCTGCATCAGGGTGGCACTGAAACCGCCAATGACACCACCTTGAAGTTGTTCGTAAAGTTGAATCACATTTAGCCAATTGAAGCCTAAAAGCACTGCAAAAACCACTGCCGAAATCAGCTGAATCACGAACACGAAAGCGGTTCCGGCGCGCAGTGCCGGAGAGGCAACCGACCGAATTACCCAGTTAACTTTTTCACCAATGGTTTCGACCAATTCACGACCGGAGATTCGTTCGCTGGCAAGATTAAGCTTCACTGCCGTGTGCGGAAGAGCACCGAACAACGAACCGCAAATAACACCGCCGGTAAAAACGATGGCTGGTACAAAATATGCCGAAATTGGGTTCGGGCTTACCGCCTTTGTTGCGGCCACAGACAGTAGTAGCGCCGAAACTCCTCCGTAAACCAGAGCCGACCCGATCCAGGCTGGCCAAAGTTCTAGGGATCCGAAGAGTCGTTTTCCGCTTCTCCAACCGAGAGCGAAAATCGAAAGTGCTGCGCCGAGCGGAAGGACCGCTATCGCGAAAGCTGGAATTGCCAGTCCGGAAAAACTGGAGGCTGCAAAATCAATTGCAACACCGTGCACAGCAAACCAAATGTCGATGGCGTTTCGGAACGAATCAAACCAGTCGGTTGTGGCACCGGCGTCTAGCCACCAACTTAAAGTGGAACCGACGACGAGAATTAGCAGAATTGCCGCTCCTGAAACTAGTGCATCTAAGGCACCAATCAGAAGCGCAACCCCGCGGGTTCCGTCGCCGGTTTCTTTAGCCAAGGCTTATAGGTTGGCGATAACTTCGCGCATAAGCGCTGCGGTTTCGCTTGGGGTCTTTCCAACCTTCACACCAACAGCTTCGAAAGCTTCCTTCTTTGCCTGTGCAGTTCCGGCCGAACCAGAAACGATTGCACCGGCGTGACCCATAGTCTTACCTTCAGGCGCGGTGAATCCAGCAACATAGGCAACGACCGGCTTGGTCACGTTGTCCTTGATGTAAGCAGCTGCCTTCTCTTCCGAGTCGCCACCGATTTCACCAATTAGAACGATTGCCTTGGTCTCTGGGTCTGCCTCAAAAGCAGCAAGCGCATCGATGTGAGTGGTGCCAATGACTGGGTCTCCACCGATACCGATTGCGGTTGACATGCCGATGTCACGAAGTTCGAACATCATCTGGTAAGTCAGGGTTCCTGA
>JALQVK010000046.1 GCA_023260375.1 Rhodoluna sp.
GTTGAATCGGTAAACCCCTTGGTTTTCCCACTCGTTCGCCCACTTGTCTTCGACACCTTCCAGGCTCACCTTCTCCGGCGGGGTAGCCGGCGCGAGGAAAGATGAATCAGATTGCTGATTAGTCACGTGGGAGTCTCCAAAACTAGCGTTCTAATAAGGTTAACATTGACTTAGAAAACCTTTTGTAAGCCAGAAAGCCTCAAATGTATCCAAAGAGCCAAAACTCTTCCACGCCCGGTGTCAATCCGTCCCCGAGTTTTCCTGAGGTAGAGCAAGGTATTTTGGCTTTCTGGAAGGGTGACAACACTTTTCAGGCATCAATCGACCAACGTCCTAGTGACAATGAATTCGTTTTCTACGACGGTCCTCCGTTTGCCAATGGTTTACCCCACTATGGTCACCTGCTTACCGGTTATGCGAAAGACATGGTTCCTCGCTACAAAACCATGAAAGGTTTCCGGGTCGAGCGCCGTTTCGGTTGGGATACCCACGGTCTACCTGCCGAGGTTGAGGCAGAGCGCCAGCTTGGTATTTCGGGTCGCCTAGAAATCGAGAAGTTTGGCATCCAGAAGTTCAACGACACCTGTAAGTCGTCGGTGCTTCGCTACACCGAGGAATGGCGCGAGTACATCACTCGTCAGGCTCGCTGGGTTGATTTCGACAACGACTACAAGACCCTAGACAAGGACTACACCGAGAGCGTTCTTTGGGCGTTCAAGGAACTGCACAAGAAGGGCCTGATCTACGAAGGCTTCAAGGTTTTGGCTTACTGCTGGCGTTGTGAAACTCCGCTGTCTAACCACGAACTTCGCATGGACGATGAGGTTTACAAGAACCGCCAGGACCAGACCGTTACGGTTACTTTCCCAATTCTTGAGGGGGAGCGCTTCGCTGGCGTGAAGCTTCTGGCCTGGACCACCACCCCGTGGACCCTTCCAACCAACTTTGCTTTGGCTGTTGGCCCGAACATCGAGTACGCGGTTGTGAACGGCTACCTGCTTTCAAAAAACCTGATCGGCGCTCACTTCAAGGAGCTTGGCTTCGAGTCGGCTGATGACGCTTTGGCTGCGGTTACCGAGACTGTACTTGGCTCAGAGCTTGGCGGCATTCGCTACCAGCGCCTTTTCGACTACTACTCGGACACTGAGAAGTTCGGAACCGAAAAGGCTTGGCAGATTTTGGTCGACGACTACGTTGGCGACGGGGATGGAACCGGCATCGTTCACCAGGCTCCTGCCTACGGTGAAGACGACCAGCGTGTTTGTGAAGTGGCTGGCATCCCCGTTTTGATTTCGGTAAACGAGCGCGGCGAATTCGTCTCTGTGGTTTCCGACTTCGCTGGCAAGCACGCCTTCGATGCCAACAAGGACATCATCACTTGGCTCAAGGAAAACGGCCGACTCTTCAAGCAGGCCTCTTACGACCACCCTTACCCACACTGCTACCGCTGCAAAAACCCGCTAATCTACAAGGCGGTTTCGTCCTGGTTTGTTGAAACCACGAAGGTTCGAGACCGCATGTTGGAACTGAACCAGGAAATCGACTGGACTCCAGATCACACCAAAGACGGCTCCTTCGGTAAATGGCTTGAAAATGTTCGCGACTGGGCGATTAGTCGCAACCGTTTCTGGGGTGCGCCGATTCCGGTTTGGAAATCGGATGACCCTGCCTACCCTCGCGTGGATGTTTATGGTTCGCTTGATGAACTAGAGGCAGACTTCGGCGTTCGTCCAAGTGATTTCCACCGACCAATC
>JALQVK010000071.1 GCA_023260375.1 Rhodoluna sp.
AGGTCATTTGTCATTATTAGCCGATTTTACAGCCCGCAGCGGACATCATAGCCAGTGCATTTTCGGAGCTCTCTTCGGCTACACCAGCGATTAGCTCAGTCAAAACCTGGACATGGAATCCGGCATTCTTGGCATCCATAGATGAAGCCAAAACGCAGTAGTCGGTTGCCAACCCCACCACATCGACGTCGGTGACGTCGAGTTCTTCCAATAGTTTTGTAAGAGATTTTCCGTCAACCGTTTCGCCTTCGAAAATCGAGTAAGAAGGCTTGCCCATTCCCTTGAATATGTGGAAATCGATCAGAGAAGCGTCAAGATTTGAGTGGTACTCCGCTCCATTTGAACCAGATACACAGTGAATTGGCCAAGTGTTTACGTAATCAGGCGCCTGGCCGATTGGTGCGAAGTGTCCGCCGTTGTCGTTGCCGGCATCGTGCCAGTCTCTAGAAGCGATAACGAAATCGTAGCGATCCTTATGCTCAAGAAGCAGCGAGGTAATGCCGGAAGCCACAGCTGCTCCCCCTTGTACCGCCAAAGACCCGCCTTCGCAGAAGTCGTTTTGGACGTCGATGATAAAGAGTGCTTTAGTCATGCTTCCTACTTATTTGAAAGTTCAAGACCACAGTTGTAAACGGCGGTGGTCACCGTGTCCATCGCTTCTCTGGTAGCAACACTGGTTGCCGGCCCAGAAGCGAAGAAAGCAAAACCAAGTTTTGAACCGTCTTTGGCGTCCATGTATCCCACGAGTGCGTAAGCGTGAAAAATGCTGCCGGTTTTAGCAAATACATGTCCACGAGCTACCGCGTTATCTCCGGTGAAACGACCAGCCAAAGTGCCAGACTTTCCGGCAACGGGGAAACCCTTGACAATGCTATTTAGGTTGACGTCTCCGCCAAGAACCTTAGCGATCAGGTCGTTGAACAACGCCGGGGTAACCACATCGTTCTTTGATTCCCCAGACCCATCTTTAATTACGACGCCTGACCAGTCGAGACCCATAGTGGCGAGAGCCTTTTGATAGCCGCTTTGAATCGATTCGAGGTTAGAAGGAAGTCCCTGCGAGATTGCAACGTGACGAGCTAGGTACTCAGCCAAAGTATTGTCGCTAGCGGAAATCATGTAATTGATTAGGGTAGGCAACTTAGCCGACTGCACTTCGGCAATCTTCGTGGCTCCTGAAGCTGCGATACCAGCCGTGATGTCAGCGTTAGCGGCGATGTCGCCAAGAGCCTTTTTGAACTCGCGTCCGGCTCGACCAACCGGATCAGTGCTTCGTGGAGATTTCGCAGCACCTGGGTTTGCACGGTCACCATCAACCATGAGAGCTGTGATCATCGGCTGGAAACCTTGAGTGCGTTCGGCCACTGGCCAGCTCGATTCCCAAGTGGAACCGGTGATGAGCGACGAATCCAGAACCAAGTGATTGATCGATGCAACATTGTTGGCTGCTGCCCAGTCTTGAACCTGCTTGGCTAGGTCACTCATCCTTGGTGCGTTGGCATAAACGGATGAAGAGCTTCCAGTTCGTCTAAGAGTTGGATCTCCACCGCCAACCAAAACCACGGTGTCTGGATGGCTTGCTGAGTAAACCACCTTGGTAGACATTCTGAAGTTAGGGCCAAGTGCCTGCATAGCCGCAGCGGCAGCCAAAATCTTCACTGACGATGCAGTGATTGAAGGGGTATTTCCGCCATTGTCGTAGAGCACTTTTCCGCTGGCCAGGTCGATTACCTGTCCGGTAAATGTGCCAAGTTTAGGATCGGTGGCTTGCTCCTTGATTGAGCAGGTGCCTACGGTATCAGTTGTCGGAGTTTCAGTTGAAGTTGGAGTCTCGGTAGAGGTTGGTGTTGTGGTTGGTGTGACTCCAGCACCAGCGCTGATTCCCCATACTGACAATGCCAAGATGAGGACACCGCTACTGGCCCCAATTAGGGTTTGCTTCAAATATTCAAACTTTGGCTTTTCGTTGCTCAAGAAATCTCCATTACTTTGGCTACCCTAAGTTTAGCCAAGCCAGCTGGCAACCTTAGACTTGCGGTATGAACGCTTTGAAGAAACTAGCCACGGTTGTTGCGCTGCTCTTTATGACAATCAACCCGATTTCGATGGCCTCTGCCCACACCGAGATTGACCACACCACCCCTTCCGCAGGGGACACGGTTGATGCCGGTGTTCAAACCGTTTCGGTAGTTTTCACCGACAAAATCCTGGACCTCGCAAACTCCAGCGAAATCATCATCACCGATGCCGATGGCAACGAAATTGAAAACACCTGTGTTGAGGTGAAGAACACCTCACTCAACGTCCAAGCTTTCCTGCCAAACGCTGGCGATTACGAAGTTAACTGGCGGACGGTGGCAGAAGATGGCCACCCAATCGAAGGCAAGTTTAGTTTCACCGCGTCTGGGACGGCTGAACAGAGCGACTTTGCAGCTTGTCAAGACCTAGCCACCGAAGGCAATGTGGTGATTGCAACACCAAAGGCCATGCCATTAGGTGCTGTCGAGAAAACCGTTAAGACCGAGACTGGCATAGTTTGGCCGTTTTGGGTTGCTGGAATTTTGGTTATTGGTGTCGGAGCGTTCGTCCTAGTTCGCCGTAAAAGCACTAAAGGCTAGGGCCACAAAGGTAAAGCTTTTCAACCACGGCGTCGATGGCGCCCTT
>JALQVK010000127.1 GCA_023260375.1 Rhodoluna sp.
GAGGGCGAGCGTTGCGCATCCACCTCCAACCGCAACTTTGAAGGCCGTCAGGGCTATAAAGGCCGCACCCACCTCGTTTCGCCGGCAATGGCTGCAGCTCTCAAGTGGGAGGGTGGCTATGTTTGGGCTTGTAAGAACTACGACGGCGACGTTCAGTCGGATACCGTGGCTCAGGGCTTTGGTTCACTAGGTCTAATGACCTCGGTTCTAACCACCCCAGATGGCAAGACCACCTTGGCCGAGGCAGCTCACGGTACCGTGACCCGTCACTACCGCGAATGGCAGGCTGGAAAGTCGACCTCGACCAACCCAATCGCCTCGATCTTCGCTTGGACTCGCGCGCTCCTCGCTCGCGCCGAAATCGATGGCACTCCTGAGGTTCGCAACTTTGCGGAAACCCTTGAGGATGTCATTGTGAAGACCGTTGAAGCTGGCGACATGACCAAGGACCTAGCCGGTCTTGTTGGCAAGGGTCAGGGCTTCCAGAGCACCGACGAATTCATGTCGTCGATTGCTAGCAACCTTAAGGCTCGTTTAGCGTAAGCATCGACAACCTGTGGAAAACTCCCGCTGAGAAATCGGCGGGAGTTTTACATTTGTCGGCATGCATTCAAAGAAATTTAGCCGCTGGCTCAAACTGGTATTCGCAACTCTCGGACTGACCGCTTTGGTTGGTGCCGCGATCTCCCTTCCTTCGCAGGCTGTGAGCCCAACTCCTACTCCTTATTGTGCCGATGGCACTTGCTGGGTGACTTTTGACTACACCGGCGACTACTCGGTTTGGTCTCCGCCAAGTGGCATAAATTCTCTGCACTTCGATGTTTATGGAGCCCAGGGCGGCCGCAGTGGCGGCAAGGGTGGTTCGGTCTCAGGCGACTTCGCCGCGATACCTTCATCGCTTTACGTCTATGTCGGGGGTATGGGTTTTAGTGCCAATTCGGCGCCAGGGGGTTTCAATGGCGGCGGCGTCTCAGGAAACGGACACCTCGACCAGGGTTCTGGAGGTGGAGCGTCTGACCTTCGCACATCAACCTCGATCTCGGATCGCGTGGTGGTTGCCGGAGGTGGCGGTGGAACCGGAGGTTGGGTTGGTGGAGCCGGCGGACCCGGTGGCATGACCATTGCTAGCGCTGGAACCAAAGGTGCTACCGCAACCACGGCAGGTGGTGGCGGCACCCAGACGGCTGGAGGAACAGCTGGACTGGGAGTGACCACAGGAAATGGCACTGCTGGCACACTCGGAGTCGGTGGCGTCGGTGGAAGTGGAACCGTCGCCGGTGGTGGCGGTGGTGGCGGAGGCTTCTATGGCGGCGGTGGCGGAGGTTCCGATAACCTGTCCGGCGGAAGTGATGGCGCTGGAGGCGGTGGCGGTTCATCCTTCGCAACCATGGCTCTGACCAGCAGTGTGGTTCACCAAGCTGGTGTTCGTGCTGGAAATGGCCAGGTGGTAATTCGCTACACCTTCGCCCCGAGAGTTTCGTCGTTCAATCTCACCAGCGGCTCAATGTCGACCTCTGGTTCCGCGGTTTACCAAATTGTTTTTGACCAGTATGTCTACGACGTTGATCCGTGGGATTTTGCGTTCACCGGAACTTCTAGCGGTTGTCTGGTTTCAAATGTCTTTGGCGATGGTTACAGCTTCTTGGTCCAGGTGGTTGGGTGTAACACAGGAACTTCCAAACTTTCGCTTAGACCTTACTCGGTGACCGGTTCGACGCTCGGACCAGTTCAGGAGTGGCTGGCAAATACAACTTTGACCGTCGACTCAATTCCTGCGAGTTTCACAATCGTTTCTCCGGCTTCACCAACCAACTCGACTTCACTCTCATTTATGGTGAACTCTGAAGAGGCTTTTACCCTGCCAACCGCCAGTTCGTTTGAACTGTTTGGAAGTGGCTGCAGCATCGCCGGCATCAACATGGTTTCTCCAAGCTCGGCCCAAGTGCAAGTTCAGGGTTGCGCGAGCGGCGCTAACGTTCGGCTCTTGGTAAAGCGCAACCAACTGCGCGATTTGGCTGGTAACCCGAGCCCGCCAACCGAAGTTGTCTCCAACGATATCTTGGTAGACATTGAGGCTCCCGTGATTACTTCAATCACTTCAACCCCCGGGCCAGATTATCTAGACTACGCGGTGACCTTTGCTGAGGAGGTGACGGGGCTGACAGCCAATTCCTTCACTCTGACGGGTCAAGGCTGTGCCATCAGTAAGTTCGACGGGACCGGAAGCACCTATCACGTCTATGTCAACGGTTGCACCGATCAAAGCTCCCTAACGGTCAAGGCTTTGGCTGCCAAAGACCTCGCAGGAAACTACGGTCCAACCACGGATCGCGGAAATAGTGGAGGAAATCTAGACACCTTGCCGCCAACGGCGATTATCACCGAGCTTGAGCGAACCGATAAAACTATTAGCCCAAGTTTCGAGCTTCGCTTCGATGAACTGGTTACTGGCCTAACCATCAACTCGCTGTCGCGAACTGGCACTGCCAAGAACTGTAGTTTTACCCTGGTTGCCCAGACGTCAAATCGGGTTTACCGAATCGACTCGGCTAACTGCGCTGCGGGCAACCTCAAAATTACCCTGCTAGCTGGTTCCGTCTCGGACAGTCATGGAAATCTCGGTCCCGTGCAAAATCTTGATTCGCCTGTGGCCAAGATTGCTGCGGCTCCGGCAACCATCGTTCCGGTCGGCTTCAGAGCTTTGCCAACTCAATCGGGAACAGTTCTTCCTGAACGACCTATCACTCAGACCCCGAAACCTAAAAAGATCCCAGCAACCGCAATACAAACACAACCGGTTGAGGAAGTTATGTCCACTCTGAAGTCAGAGTCGTGGGTGTCGTTAGCAATAGCGCTAATAGCTTTGGTTATCGCGAAGCGTCCTAGAGGACGACGTCGTGCCTAATTTACTCGAAGATGACCGTGCGGTCGCCGTCCAAGAGAACTCGGTGTTCTGCGAACCAGCGGATGGCCTGGGTGAGAGTCTTCGACTCGACGTCCTGGCCCATCGAAACCAGTTCGGTCTTCGAGTGGCTGTGGGTTACGCGGATCACGTTCTGTTCGATGATCGGGCCTTCGTCGAGGTCGGCGGTGACGAAGTGGGCGGTAGCACCAATCAGCTTCACGCCGCGAGCGTGGGCCTGGCCGTAAGGGTTAGCGCCTTTGAAGCCAGGCAGGAACGAGTGGTGAATGTTGATAATTCGACCCTCGAACTCGGCAACGAATTCTGGGGAGAGGATCTGCATGAAACGAGCCAGAACAATGAGTTCAATTCCGGCCGCCTTAATGTAGTCGCGAAGCATGTGCTCAAAAGCTGCCTTGGTTCCGGCGTCAACAATCTGATGAGTCTCAAAAGGGATTGAGTAAAACTCGGCCAAGGAGGCTAAGTCCGAGTGGTTACCGAATACCGCAGGAATGGCGACCGGAAGCTGGCCGGAACGCTGACGGAACAGAATGTCGTTCAGGCAGTGAGCGCTCTTTGAAACCAAAACCAGGGTTTTCAGCGGGCGACCAACTTCATCCAGTTCCCAAGTCATGTCGTATTTTGCGATTACCGGTTCCAACTCTGCCTCGAAGGCCGAGCGAGTGGTGTCGGCTTCAATCTGCAGGCGCATGAAGAAACGACCTGAGCCTTCAGAAGAGAACTGAGAGGATTCGGTGATGTTTCCCTTGGCAGCAACAACAGCCCCGGAGATTGCGTGAACAATTCCTGGTTGGTCTTCACAAATTAGGGTTAGTACCCAGTGGCTCGCCTTTTCGGTCATAGAGCCAATCTTAAACGAGGGTTACTCGTCTTCGTCGATGTTTAGTGGACGAACTTGCTTGCGATCGCGGATGGTGGCAATCACGATATAGACGGCAAGACCAAATCCAAGTGCGATTAGTGTGATCCCAATTATCACTGGCAGTGGCATTTTGGTTCTTTCCTGTTTTGCTTTTCCCCGAAAATGTGGACCTAAGGTCTACTCGTTCATAATAGCGAATGTTTTTGACACTGTCAGTTTTGACGCGAAAAAGGTGCCTGAGCCGTGTCTCACCCGCGTAATTGTTAGACTTGAGGCATGCTTCCAACCTCTTTTACCGCTCCATTGAGCGAGACCGACCCAGAAATCGCCGCTGTTCTCCAGGGCGAGCTTGATCGTCAGCGTAACTTCCTAGAAATGATCGCATCCGAGAACTTCGTTTCTCGCGGCGTCCTAGAGGCACAGGGTTCGGTGCTTACCAACAAGTACGCCGAAGGTTACCCAGGCAAGCGCTACTACGGCGGTTGTGAAGTAGTCGACGTTGCCGAGGAACTTGCCCGCACCCGCGCCAAGCAGCTATTCGGTGCCGAGCACGCAAACGTTCAGCCGCACTCGGGCGCTTCGGCGAACGCAGCGGTACTCATGGCGTTGGCGAATCCTGGCGACCGAATCCTTGGTCTCGAATTGGCACACGGTGGTCACCTGACTCACGGTATG
>JALQVK010000139.1 GCA_023260375.1 Rhodoluna sp.
GGTTAGCAGATTACCAAGACTGGCTGCGGTCAGACCTTTACCGAGGGAGGAAGCGACACCTCCGGTTACGAAGATGTGTCGAACAATTCCATGGTTCTGCGTGTCTGCCATGGATTAAAAGTTTACCAAGCGCCAAGGGTCCCAAGACGCGACAGGCAGGACATTCGAGAAAGTTTAATTACTTGCTTGAAATATCGCTTGCCAAAACCATCAGTTCACGTGCGCTGGCTCTAGCTGTGTCGCTTTCGGCCATACCGCTGAGCATTCTGGCAATTTCTTCAACCCGCTCTTCGCCGCGCAAGGTAACCACATCAGAAGCGGTGTATTGATCACCAATCGTCTTCAAAACTCGTAGATGCTGGTTCGCAAATGCGGCCACTTGCCCCAGGTGAGTGACCACAATAACCTGAGCTACCTTGGCGAGCTGGGCAAGACGACGACCAACCTCGATTGCTGCAGCGCCACCGACTCCTGCATCCACTTCGTCGAAGATGAAGGTTAAAGCCTGCTCGGTTCTGGCCAAAACAACTTCGATGGCTAGCATGATTCGTGAAAGCTCACCACCGGAGGCACCTTTACCGATCGGACGTGGTTCGGCACCTGGATAGGCGGCCAGCTGAATGCTGACCTGGTCTACGCCATGTGCCTGATAGTCAGTCGATTCAGTGACCGTAACAACCAATGTTGCACCGCCCATTGCTAGGGATTTGAGTTCTTCGGTGACTGCCTGTTCAAGTCGCAATGCCGCATGCTTTCGAACCGCAGTAATCTGCCCAGCCAAATCTTCAACCTGAGCGAACAGCCCGGCAACTTCGGCTTCCAGCTTTTCGATTTGCTCGTCCGACGAGTCCAAATCTAGGAGACGCTTGGCCGCACTTTCGTAATAGGCGATCACTTCGTCGAGACTTGGTCCGTACTTTCGCATGGCAGAGGTTAGTTCCGAGCGGCGAAGTTGGATTCTCTCCAACTCGGATGCACCCCCAGCTTCTTGTGAAGCCAAGTAACCGCTTAGTTGCGCGGCATTCTCCCCGAGCTGAAAACCGAGTTCACGCAGGGTTTCGGCAATTTTCCCGAGTTCCGGATCGTGCGCAGAGGCAGACTCCAAAATGCGACGCGCTTTTCCAACTAACGAAATAGCGTCATCAACATCGTTTTCGCTTGAAATGAGTTCGTGCGCTTCTGAAGCAGCAATGCGAAGTTCTTCGCTGTAGGTCAGGCGCTGTGCCTGTTCGGCTAGCTCAACATCTTCTCCGGTTTTCGGCTCTAGCCGATCCAGCTCTTCCACCGCTTCACGCAGTGACTGCAACTCAACCTCACGAGTCGCCGATGCCGACTTAATTTCTTCAAGTCGCTTCTGGACCGACTTCCAAAGTTCGAAAACATCACGATATTTTTGCAGTAATACAGCTACTCCAGAAAATTGGTCAAGGGCTTCACGTTGAGCAACCGCAGACTTGAGTCGAATTTGATCCGATTGCCCATGCACAGCAACCAGTTTTTCTCCTAGGCTGGCCAGCACGGCAACCGGCGCGGAAGCGCCGCCAACTGATGATCGAGATCGGCCGTCGCGCGAAACCGAACGGTTGACAATGAGCTCGCCGTTTTCAACCGAACCGCCGGCTTCTACAACTAATTCCTCTGCAATGCGATGGTTCGGAATGGCCCAGCGACCTTCGACGAATGCCAGTTCTTGACCCTGCCTAATTGCTGAACTATCGGAACGTTCCCCAAGTAGCAGACCAAGTGCCGTTAAGACCATGGTCTTGCCGGCGCCGGTTTCCCCGGTCAAAACCGTGAGTCCTGGGCCAAACTCTAATTTGGCATCGGCGATTACTCCGAGGTCTCTGATAGAGATTTCTTCGATCAAGTTAGTTACCTTCGACCGGACCTCTCCAGCCATCGACTGGAAGGGAGAACTTCTTGACCAAACGGTCATTAAATGGGCCTTGACGGAATCTGGCCAAACGAACAGAAACGTCGGATCGTCTCGCAACGACTCTGGCTCCCGGCGGTAGGTGCCAAGTTCTGCGTCCATCGGCCCAGAGTACTCCCGAGCCGTTACTTCGCTGCAAAACTTCAACCGCAATATCGGCTCTTGGGCTTACAACCAGTGGCCTGGCAAAAAGTGCGTGCGCGCTGATTGGCACAACGGTGATTGCTTCAACCGAAGGCCAAACAATTGGACCTCCCGCCGAGAATGCATAGGCGGTTGAACCAGTCGGAGTTCCAATAATGATTCCGTCGCAACCAAAGCTAGTCAGTGGTTTTCGATCGATCTCGAGCACCACCTCAAGCATTTTTTCTGTTGAACTTTTTTCGATTGTGACCTCGTTCAAAGCCCAGGTGCGGAATACTTCCGTGCCATCTACATAGACGCCAACATCTAGAGTGAGTCGTTCTTTGATCAGATAGTCCTTTGCAACGACACGTTTCACAGCGTCGTCTAGACCATCTCGTTCACTCTCAGCTAGGAAGCCGACGTGACCTAGATTGATGCCAAGCAATGGAGTTGCGGCATCTCTAACCAGCTCAGCAGCCTTGAGAATCGTGCCATCGCCACCCAAGACGATAACCAACTCCAGCTCGCCAATTGCACAATCTCGGCCAAGTACTTTCAGATTTCCGAGTTCAATTGTGGAATTACCTTGAGTTTTTGCATAGTTGCGATGCTCATCAAGTTCCGTCTCAGGGAATACCGGTGTAATTCCCGCAGAAATTAACTGAGAGATCACTTGGCTAGCCGCACTCAGGGCATCGTTACGTCGAGTGTGCGAAACAATAAGAACTAAACGTTCACTCATTTCGTCTCCTTGGTAAGTGCTGCTACTCGCTCATTCCATTGTGATAGATAATCGCCGTGTTTTGAATTCATCCACAGGACATATTCAATGTTTCCATGCGTGCCTGGCAATTCAGATCTAACCATGTCGACAATTTTTAGACCAAGTTTCTCGGCATGAAGTGCAACCTGTTCAATGGCGGCAGCCCTGGCTCGGTGGTCCGTCACTATTCCGTGAGCATTGAGAGAAGTTTTGCCTGCTTCAAATTGCGGTTTGACCAGAAGTACGAAGTCCGCTTCAGGTGCGACTGCAACCATTCCATCTAGGACGAGCGTGAGTGAAATAAAAGAAAGATCTGCAACTACGATTTCAAACTTTGGTGATGGTCTCCCAATTACCGATTTCAATGATTCGGGGCTCAGTTCCCTGGCGTTGTAACCCTCAATGCTGGTTACTCGAGGATTTTCGCGCAGTTCGGGAACCAACTGGTCGTGACCTACATCAATTGCAACAACATGCTCGGCACCGCGACGCAACAGGACATCGGTAAAACCGCCGGTCGAAGCCCCCACGTCCAATGCAAATTTGCCAGCAACTTCGATACCACCAAATTTATCCAGCGCCTTCGCTAATTTGTGTCCAGCACGAGAGACATAGTCGATGGCTTCGAGAACTACCAACTTGGCACCTTCGGGTACATCCTGAGATGCCTTTCGAGCTGCACGTCCGTCGATAAAAACGCGATTTGCTTCAACCAGCGCTGCAGCTTGATTGCGAGATCTGGCTAGTCCGGCTTCTGCCAGCGCAATGTCTATTCTGACCAAGATTTGCCGTCGAGTACTTGCTGCAATTTTTGCTGCAATTGTGAATATGCGGCTGGCTGTTCAGCCGTTGGCAACTGAGCAATGCGAGCCAATTCACTGGACACAGCTTCGACGATTTCGTTTGACATAGTAGTTCTAGCCTATTCGTAAATCGCGGGTTCAACATCGAGTGCATGGATTGGAACATCGGCGTTCCAAATGACCGCACAAGCGCAACGTAAGACGTCGACGCTCTTAGGCTCGCCGGAAACTACACGGACCTTATTGCCAAGCAGTTCCACTTCTGCGTTTCGAAGAGAGTAACCAAACTTGGTTTTCTTTGGCTCAACATATGGAATTAGCAGTTCGCGAAGATCTGCGATTACAAAGGTGGGGTGGGAATCCTCTTTGGTTGCCAAAAGTTCTTTTGGCTGGCTGATCCCAGTCAAAACTAAGACGGAATCCATACCAGCCCGATTGGCACCAAGGATGTCGGTGTCAATCCGGTCTCCTACAAATAGTGGACTTGTGGCATTGAAACGCTTTTTAGCGGTTTCGAAGATGGCTACCTCAGGTTTTCCAGCAACCAGTGGAAGTTGGCCAACTGCAGTGTGCACAGCGGACACTAGAGTTCCGTTTCCAGGAGCAATTCCTCGCTCCTGTGGAATGGTCCAGTCTTGGTTGGTGGCAACCCACTTGGCGCCATTTTGAATTGAATAGGCGGCTTCAGCGAGGTGTTTCCAGCTAACGTCTGGTGAAAATCCTTGAATAACTGCGTCGGGTTTGGCACTCGAGTCTTCAACCAATTGAAAACCACCCTCTTGGGTGTAGGTGCGCAAGCCTTCTCCACCAACCACCAATACTTTCGAGCCAGCCGGCACCAAAGTCTTGAGTAATTCCACTCCGGTTTGACCACTCGAAACCACTTGGTCGGCGGTAACGGTAAGACCGTAACCGGCAATTTGGTCAGCAATGGTTTGAGGTTTGCGCGAGGAATTGTTTGTGACATAACCAATCGGAAGCCCTGAACCACCAATGGTGCCAAGGGTTTCAATGGCGTGTGCGATCGCCTTCCCACCCTCGTACACCACACCGTCAAGGTCGGCAAAGAGTGCGTCGTAGCTATCAATCAAATTCTTAGCCACGTCTTGGACCTCGCTCCTCATTTCTAGGCTTTCTTGTCGATGGGCGACCGTCCCCGAAATCCAATTCGATTACCGGCTGTTCATCCGATGCTAGGTCTGCCGTCGGTTCTTCTCTCTGCTGCTGGCGTGGACGCTCAAACCCTTCGCGTTTCTCATCAAGTTCACGCTGTTCATCGCGACGCAGTGGAATCTCAATTTCTTCAATTACCGAAATTGCCTCTTGATCGCCGGTCGCCTCAGGATTTAGAGCCTTTTCGGCACGAACCGCAAGGTCAGCCCATCGTTTGGCCTCGGAATCGCGTCCCAGAACCTCTAGGGTGTCTGAATAAGCCCAAAACAGCGGTACGGAATAGTCAAAAACTCGGGCCGGATCCAATTCTCGAATCTCTAGCTCCGCTAGTGCAAGGTCATTTTGACCAAGATCTAATCGAGCACCGGACATGGCAATTGCAAGATTGACCCGAACTGAAGGCTCCAAGGAATTGCGATCGACGGAACGACCCTCGTCCAATGCCTTCTGTGGACGCTCTAGACCACGTTCGCTGTCGACGATTAGCGGCAATTGATCCTGAGAGCCAGTAGCACGGCGGTGAGCCAAAAGCTCACGCAACGCCAGTGAATAATCGCCTGCGGTATAGGCGGTAACACCCAAGGTTTCGCGAATAAAAGCAATGCGACCGGCCCTAGAAGCCGCTGATTTAGCGTGTTCTAGTGCTAGTGCAGGATCTTGGTCAATCAAAATGCGAACCATCGCGAGGTGCCGAGCAACCTGCTCAGCGTTCTCCTCGGTAAGGGTCTTCAACTGCACGCGAAGCGGAGTTGGGAGGTCAAATGAGGTGATTTCATCTGGAATTGGAGGAGCTTTGGGCTTGGTGTAAGCCTGATCTGGATTGTTCGCAACACGTTCCTGCCAAGCCGGACGTGCTGGCTTAGCATCACGGTCGTCGCGACGTGAGCCGCCAGTGCGACCACCAGGACGACCACCTGAATTTGGGCGGCCTGAGCCACCCGAACGTCCGCCAGAACCGCGTTCTGGTCGACTGTTTGGTCGATTTCTATCCTGATCTGCCATTGCAGCTCCTTCAAAATGCTAGTTAAAACAAAAATGGCCACCTTAAAAAGGTGGCCATTTTCGCAAATTAAGTCCGGCGGTGTCCTACTCTCCCACAAGGTCCCCCTTGCAGTACCATCGGCGCTGGTAGTCTTAGCTTCCGGGTTCGGAATGTAACCGGGCGTTTCCCTACCGCTATGGCCGCCGAAACACTATTGAGTTATGTGAATCGTTGACACGAACGTAATTATTGTGGCGATTCCCGACCATACCTCGGGAACCACATAGTGGACGCAAGCAAAAGTTTTATCAAATAATCGGCCTATTAGTACTGGTCAGCTCCGACGGTCTTTAGTCCCGTCTTCCACATCCAGCCTATCAACGCAGTAATCTAGCTGCGGGCCTCTCGACCGAAGTCATGGAAATCTCATCTTGAAGCAGGCTTCCCGCTTAGATGCTTTCAGCGGTTATCCCTCCCAAACGTAGCTAATCAGCGGTGCCCTTGGCAGGAC
>JALQVK010000187.1 GCA_023260375.1 Rhodoluna sp.
GTCCGAAGGAATTACTTCGGTTTCCTGCTCGTAAGTCGAGTAGTGGTAAGGCGTAAGCGCAGGGAACTCACCGGCACAGGTATCAACAGTCTTGAAAACCGGACGAAGACCAAGCGAGTGACGAATGGCTCGAACGTCGGATTCACCGAGTGAACGAATTGAAGCCAATTGAGCATCACTGAAACCATGTTCCTTACCAAGCTTGATAACTTCCTCGGTAAGTTCAGGAGCAGACTTGATGGCTTCAGCTACCTCATTAATGAGAACAATTTGGTCTATAAACCATGGGTCAATCTTGGTTGCTTCGAACACCTGCTCCGGGGTTGCACCCAAACGCAACGCCTGCTGAACGGTAACGATGCGTCCATCGGTTGGAACCTTGGAAATTTCTAGAAGTTCCGCGGCCGACTTGGTCTGCTCTCCCCAGTGGAAAGATGAACCCTTCTTCTCAAGTGAACGCAGCGCCTTCTGAAGTGCCTGACTGTAATTACGACCGATCGCCATTGCTTCACCAACCGACTTCATGGTGGTGGTTAGCGTGGCATCGGCTGCCGGGAACTTCTCAAAAGCAAAACGAGGAACCTTTACCACAACGTAGTCCAGGGTTGGTTCGAAACTGGCAGGGGTCACACGAGTGATGTCGTTAGGGATTTCATCGAGTGTGTAACCGATGGCAAGCTTTGCCGCAATCTTGGCAATTGGGAAACCGGTGGCCTTTGATGCCAATGCCGACGAACGACTAACGCGCGGGTTCATCTCGATGACGATGACACGACCATTACTTGGGTCGACTGCGAACTGAATGTTGCAACCACCGGTGTCTACACCCACGTCGCGGATGATACGAATACCAATATCGCGAAGGTTTTGGAACTCACGGTCGGTAAGAGTTAGTGCAGGTGCGACAGTGATTGAGTCACCGGTGTGAACACCAACCGGGTCAACATTCTCAATTGAACAAACTACGACGGTGTTGTCCGCGGTGTCGCGCATGAGCTCAAGCTCGTACTCTTTCCAACCAAGGATTGACTCTTCGAGAAGCACCTCGGTGGTTGGGCTTGCCTGAAGACCAGCACCAGCAATGCGTCGCAGATCTTCTTCGTTGTAAGCGAATCCGGAACCGAGACCACCCATGGTGAATGATGGACGAACCACCATTGGGTAGCCGAGAACTTCGACGGCGGCGATAACCTCGTCCATGTTGTGAGCAATTACCGAGCGAGCAACATCGGCTCCAGCGTCAAGCACCAACTGCTTGAAGATCTGACGGTCTTCACCCTTCTTGATTGCATCAACCTTGGCACCAATAAGTTCAACGTTGTACTTGTCGAGGATTCCTAGCTCGTGGAGTGACATCGCTGCGTTTAGAGCAGTCTGACCACCAAGCGTCGGCAAAATCGCATCCGGCTTTTCCTTGATGATGATGCTTTCAATGATTTCTGGGGTGATCGGCTCAACATAAGTTGCATCGGCGAAGTCAGGGTCGGTCATGATGGTCGCAGGGTTCGAGTTCACCAAGATGACTCGGATTCCCTCTTCACGAAGTACGCGGCAGGCCTGGGTGCCTGAATAGTCAAACTCACAAGCCTGACCGATAACAATCGGGCCGGAACCGATTACTAGGACGGATTTGATGTCGGAGCGCTTAGGCATTAGCGACCTTTCGGTTGTTGCTGATGAGTTCGATTAGACGGTCGAACAGGTAGTTCGAATCGTGTGGACCAGCGGCCGCTTCTGGGTGGTACTGGACGGAGTAGGCAGGAATGTCGACGCACTCAAGACCTTCAACGACATCGTCGTTGAGCGAGACGTGGCTCACCTTCACGCGACCGAAGCCAGCTGGCGAGTCAACCTCTGAGCCACCATCGACTTTTACCGCAAAGCCGTGGTTGTGCGCGGTAACTTCAACCTTGCCAGTGCGACGATCCAGAACGGGCTGGTTGATTCCGCGGTGACCGAAAGCTAGCTTGTAGGTCTCAAAGCCAAGGGCTCTGCCGAGTAGCTGGTTTCCGAAACAGATACCGAAGAATGGGGTCTTAGTTCTAAGAATTTCTTGAAGCGTTTCAACCTGGGTAGCGGCAGTTTCTGGGTCGCCAGGGCCGTTTGAATAGAACACGGCATCTGGATTGGTCTCAAGCAGCGTTGCTGCGTTTGACGTTGCTGGATAGACGTGAACCTCTAGACCTCGTGCAGTCATGTTTTCAATGGTCGAAGCCTTGATACCTAAATCTAGGATGGCAACCTTGCCAAATACAGGGCCTTCGGCTGGAACTACATACTTCGAAGCTGTCGATACCACATCGCTGAGAGAAAGCCCTTGCATCTTCTTGGCAGTTTGAACTTCTGCAATGAGGGACTCTAGTGGCGCATTCGCCTTCTCCCCCGAGAAGACTCCACCGCGCATTACACCGCGGTCACGAAGGTGGCGGGTTAGCGCACGAGTATCCAGACCGCGAATGCCGACCACTCCGTACTTGACTAGTTCGTTGTCCAGCGAGTCCTCGCTGCGGAAGTTCGAGACGATTCGCGAAGCATCGCGAACCACGTAGCCGGCAACCCAAACCTTTGACGACTCTTCGTCTCGAGCATTGACACCGGTGTTACCGATGTGCGGCGCGGTTTGAACCACGATCTGACCGGCGTAACTTGGGTCGGTCAAGGTTTCCTGATACCCAGTCATGCCGGTACAGAAGACCACCTCACCGAGGGTCTGCCCTTCGCTTCCATAGCTGTAGCCTGTGAAGACTTTCCCGTCTTCCAGCACCAAAAGCGCTTTACTCATGTTTATGCCTTTCCTGTCAGAACGCCGTCGCGCACTGTGAATTTGCCTTTGAAAATCGTGTGGGTAATGCGCCCAGGAAGTTCCATGCCCCGAAACGGTTGGTTATTACTCTTGCTGGCGCCACCGTCGACAACCGTGGTGCGAGCCTTCGGATCAATCAAAGTCAGGTTGGCAATGGAACCGGCTGAGATTTCCTGACCTTGTGTTGCCAAACCACTGATCTGCGCCGGGACAACCGAAAGTACCTGAACTAGTCGTTCCCATGACGACTTGCCGCTTTCAATGAGAACTAACTGAGCGATTGAAGCAGCGGTTTCGAGACCGAGCATGCCGAATGCAGCATTGCTCCACTCGCATTGTTTCGCTTCGTCTGGGTGTGGTGCGTGGTCGGTGCCGATTACGTCGATGGTTCCATCGATTAGGGCTTCACGAAGAGCCTCAACGTCTGCTTGCGTGCGAAGTGGCGGGTTCACCTTGTAAACCGGGTCGTAGGTGCGTGCAAGTTGGTCGGTGAGTAAAAGGTGGTGCGGGGTAACTTCGGCAGTTACCTGTACGCCCCTAGCTTTTCCTAGTCGAATTTGCTCGATCGAACCCTTGGTTGAAACGTGGCAAACGTGTAAGCGGGAGCCAGTCAACTCAGCAAGCATGATGTCGCGCGCGATGATCGATTCTTCTGCGACGCCGGGCCAGCCAGCGAGTCCTAACTCAGCCGACACCGCACCATCGTTCATTTGAGCATTTTGGGTTAGTCTCGGCTCCTGTGCGTGCTGAGCAATTACGCCGTCGAAAGTTTTCACATAAGCAAGAGCTCGTCGCATGACCAAAGCGTCACTTACGCATTTGCCGTCGTCGCTGAAAATAGTGACCTTGGCCTTGGAGTCGTGCATGCTACCCATTTCCGACAGCTTCTCCCCCTCAAGACCAACGGTAACTGCGCCAATTGGCTGAACTTCAACCAAACCGGCCTCTTCACCCAGGCGCTGAACCTGCTCGACAACCCCTGCATTGTCTGCGACTGGCATGGTGTTGGCCATTGGGTGAACAGCGGTGTATCCACCCTTAGCGGCAGCCTGTGAGCCGGTAAGCACCGTCTCACTCTGTTCAAACCCTGGCTGTCGAAGGTGGGTGTGCAGATCCACAAATCCTGGCAGCAGCACTAGACCGGTGCAGTCAATGATCTCGCCGTGTTCGTCGTGACCAACTGCGGTGATGTGTTCACCGTCAATGGAAACATTGGTAGTTTTGCCGCTGGCCAGAGTTACGTTTTTCAGTGTGACGCTCATTTATGCGTTCCTCTCGTTTCCAACTAGGTGATACAAGACAGCCATGCGTGCGCTGACTCCATTGCGAACTTGATCTAAGACCGTTGAGTTGGGGCTGTCCGCACAGAAACTATCAATTTCGAGGCCGCGGTTCATGGGGCCTGGGTGCATAACCAGAGTTCCAGGTTTCATTCGTTCTAAGCGCTCGCGGTTTAGGCCCCAAAGCTTGGAGTATTCGGCTTCGCTTGGGAAGAATGCTGCGTGCATACGTTCGCTTTGTACTCGAAGCATCATCACGGCATCGAAGTCGTTTTCTTCGATGGCGTGGTCAAAGTTATGGAACGAGCTAACTGCCTGCTGACCTAGCGCCTTAGGCAGAAGGGTTGGTGGCGCTATGAGATGAACCCGAGCACCGAGATTCTTGAGCAGGATGAGATTACTTCTAGCAACGCGACTGTGTGCGATGTCTCCGACTATCGCAACGTTCACGCCATCCAAACCCTTACCGGAAGCCGTTCCGAAAAGACGCGAACGCAAGGTGTATGCATCCAATAGTGCCTGGGTCGGGTGCTCGTGAGTTCCGTCTCCGGCATTGATTACCGAACCATCAAACCAATCACTGTTTGCGAGAGTGTGGGCAGCACCAGATGAACCGTGACGCATGACCACGATGTCAGCCGAAATGGCTGCGAGTGTCTGCACGGTATCTTTGAGGCTCTCGCCTTTGGAGACGCTAGAACCCTTTGCCGAAACATTCACCACATCGGCAGAAAGGCGCTTTTCGGCAACCTCAAAAGAAACTCGGGTTCGAGTTGAGTCTTCGTAGAAGAGGTTGACAACCGTCTTACCTCGAAGAGTCGGAAGCTTCTTGACTTCGCGTTCGCTGACCGAAGCCATCTCTGCCGTAGTGTCTAGAAGTTCGATTGCGTCAGCGCGATTGAGATCGGCGGCCGAAACTAGGTGCTTTAGATTCATCCCTCGATCACCACGGCATTCTCCGTATCGGTTTCATCCAAACGAACCTGGATTCGTTCGTGCAAAGAGGTTGGCAAATTCTTTCCAACATAATCGGCTCGAATTGGAAGCTCACGGTGACCGCGGTCAATGAGCACAGCCAGACGAACTGCGCTAGGCCTACCAAACTCGTTTAAGGCATCCAATCCGGCACGAACGGTGCGTCCACTGAATAAAACGTCGTCTACTAAAACAACGGTTTTCCCGTCAATTCCCGACACTGGCAAGGTGGTCTGAGTGATTTCTTTATCCGGCTTTGAAGCTAGATCGTCGCGAAAGAGTGTTACATCCAGGCGGCCGTAGGAAGATGCCGCATCAAAGTCTGGATAACTAGCTTGAATTGACTTAGCAATGCGCTCGGCAAGCCAAACACCACGGGTAGGGATACCCAGTATCAGAAGATTTGAGGTGCCGCGATTGGCTTCGACGATTTCATGAGAAATGCGAGTGACAGCGCGATCAATGTCGCTGCTGGTCAAGACGGTGCGTGACGACACGCCCACCTCCTTCTCCGCCTCACAGGACGGTTTTAAAGGACGTTTGTATAAGTGTAACTAAAGAGCTTTGCGTGTGCCAGCAACGCGCGACAAAAGCCCGTTGATGAAACCGCCAGATTCTTCTGTCGAATACTCTTTGGCAAGCTCAACTGCCTCGTTCACCACAGCTGGCGACGGGGCGTCTGAATACAGAATCTCCCAAATGGCGACGCGCAAAATTGCCCGATCTACGTTCGGCATTCTTTCAATCGTCCAACCTTCTGAATAGGTTTCTAGAAGTTCGTCGATTTCGTCATAGTGTTCAATAACACCGAGAACAATTTCCTTGGCGTAATCAAAAATAGGCTCTTGATTCTGTCGGTCCGCAACCTGCTCGCGGGTTACATCAAGCAGGGTCTCCGGGGAAACCTTTCGCAAGTCTGCCGCAAAAATAGCGTCTACTGCGCGCTTTCTGGCCTTACTTCTGGAGCTCACCTTAGTCGCGTTCGCGGCCGAGGTACTCGCCGGTGCGAGTATCTACTTTGACGCGGGTGTTGTTCTCGACAAACAGCGGAACCTGAATCTCGAGACCAGTCTCAAGAGTTGCTGGCTTGGTGCCACCGGTAGAGCGGTCGCCCTGAAGACCAGGCTCGGTGTAGGTAATGGTTAGAACAACCGACGAAGGAAGTTCTACGTAAATTGGGTTACCTTCATGCATGGCAACTGTAGCAGCCTGGTTCTCCAAGAGGAAGCCAGCGGCTTCGGCAACAACCTCAGGGCTCAGTTCGACCTGCTCATAGGTCCCTTTGTCCATGAAAATGAACGATGAACCATCGTTGTAAAGGTATTCCATGTCGCGCTTGTCGACATTTGCGGTCTCAACCTTGGTACCTGCGTTGAAAGTCTTGTCGACAACCTTGCCAGACATGACGCTCTTTAG
>JALQVK010000034.1 GCA_023260375.1 Rhodoluna sp.
GAGCACCACGGTTGAAATGCCTAGCGGAAGCAGAAACATGACATCGAGAATTCGGTTAATCAGTGTTTGCTTGAAACTCTTGGTCGGAATTGCCAATAGGTATGAAACCGCGACTCCAATGAGCATGGCGATGGCGGCCGAAATGAGCATGTTGCGAACGCTGTTTCCGGCAGCGTCTAGGACACTCAAATTCAAAATACTTCTCGTGCCTCGACCGGTCAGATTCATGAAGTTACCGACGAACCCGGCTCCTTCGGTAAAGGTTTTGATAACAATCATCAGCATCGGAGCCAAGATCAAAATCACCATTACTGGGAAAGTGAGTAACGACGCAAACCAGTCACGCTTATCCAAGTTCTTAACATCGCCATCGTGCTCCCCAACTACAATGCCGATGATGGCACGGCCACCAGTTTGGGTAATTCCAAAGGCAACCACACTTAGCAGGGTCTGAATGAGGGCAAGGGCGGAAGCCTTTGGCAGGTCAAGTAGGGTGTTGGCCGCGGTTGCAATTTCGGTTTCCAGCGAATGAACTTGCCCGCCGCCGAGTACCAGAATCACTCCATAGCTAGCGCTGCAGTAGAGGAAGGTCGAAGCGGCGGCCGAGATCAGCGCAGGTTTCAGTTGTGGAAGCGAGATACTCCAAACGGTTCGAAACCGACCAGCCCCAGAAAGAGCGGCAGCCTCTTCGGTTTGTAAGTCCAGAGACATCCAGAAACTTCCAATGGTTCTAACCGCAAGCGAATAATTCAGGAAAACATGCGCGGTAATAATCCAAAAAATTGGATTAGACCAAAAGTGTCCAGCGTCGCGAAAGATCGTAAAACCGGTTGCCACCACAATCGTGGGCAGCATGAACGGAATGGTGATTAGCGACCTGAGTGCTCGCTGCCCAAAAAACTTCTTGCGATAAAGAATGTAGGCGCCTGGAACCGCTAGCGCCAAAGTCACCGCAGTTGAGAGAAGCGCCTGCCAAACCGTAAACCAGGTTATCGACCAGTCACGAAGATTCAGTAAATGAAAAACCCAGTCACCCTGAAATCCGCGACTCAAAATGTTAGTCAACGGCCAGAAGAACAGAACCCCCAAAAAAGCTAAAGGGGGGAACCATTCAATCAGGCGTTTACTCAAACAGTTTGCTCCATGCGGTTATCCAACCCTTACGACCGGCATTCACATCGAGCTGCTGCCCAACCAGAGTCGTGGCAGCCGGAGCAAACTTTGCCCAGTCGCTCGGAAGCTCGATGCCTCGAGTAATTGGGTAAACATACATGGTCTCCGGAAGCGCCTTCTGGAAATCTTGCGAAAGCATGAAGTTCACTAGAGCTGCAGCACCCTTCGAGTTTTTAGCACCGCTTAGCACTCCAGCGTATTCGGTCTGTCGGTAGCAATCATTCAAAATGCTTGCAGTTTGGCTCTTGCCATTGTCACGAACCTCATAGGCTGGCGAACTCGAGTAACTCAAAACGATTGGGTAGGCTCCATGACCGCTCGATCCCGAGAAGTCTGTGAAGTAAGCGTCTTCCCAACCAGCGGCAACTTTCACCCCGTTTGCCTTCAGTTTCTTCCAATAATCCAAATAACCAGGGTCACCAAACTTGGCAACCGTGGTCGCCAGGAACGCCATGCCGGTGGAAGAGCTGGCCGGGTTTTCGACCACGGTCAGATTCTTGTAATTCGCATCGGTCAACTGAGCTATGTCGCTTGGTGCTGAAAGATTGCGCGAAGCAAACCAGTCTTTGTCGTAGTTCATGCACACGTCACCGAAGTCGATTGGCTGCAGAACTCCGTCCACCAACTGGTTCTCTTTTGCTAGGCCAATTAGGGTGTTGTCGATACCGAAGACTGCATCACCAATCGGCTGATCTTTGGTGAGAATCAACTTATTGGTCATCGCACCGGCATCGCCAGCTTTCACGATCTTGAGTTTGTAGCCAGTCTCAGATTCAAAAGTGTGAATGAGGTCGTCGGTCATCGCGAACGAATCGTGAGTAACCAGAACCACGTTCTTAGTCTCGGCGACTGGTGAACATCCGGATAAAGCCAATACGGCTGATGCTGCAATTACTGCAGTCTTGAATAGTTTCTGCACTTTCGTGCCCTTCTTTTTAGTAGGGCACGGGTTAGAGGTCCTCCCTGCGCTGGCATTACCCAGATCAGGTTTGACGGTCGGTGACTACTTAGTCACCCTCTCAGTCCGGTATCACCGAACTCCCGTGTATCTCTAGATTAGTGTGCGGAAGCCGCCGCTGCTTCAGCCGCAGCCGACTTTGTCCGAAGCGGTTGGGCTTTGATAAAGAACGACATCGCGAATGCGATAGCTACAACCGCTGCTGCAGAGATGAATACCGTGACGGCTGAGTCGGCGAAGCCCATTAGGAATGGGCGAGCTAGGCGAGCATCTAAGTGAGTCAAGAACGATGAGTCACCATTCAACTTGTCTCCAAGCGCCGCTGGGTTTGCCGCCGCTTCCTTTAGGAAGACAACATTTGGGTTGTCAGCCTTGTACTTGCCAGTCATGGAACCAGCGATGTATTCCTTGGCTGCCGCCATAACGCCGTCCTTCACTGCTGGAACTTTGTTTGCTGACTTGATTGCATCTGGAAGTCGGTTGAAAAGGATCGAAATGAACACCGCAACACCCAGAGTTCCACCCATTTGACGGAAGAACATCGACGACGAAGTTGCAACACCGATGTCGCTGGCTGGAACTGCATTTTGAGCCGCCAGAGTCAGGGTTTGCATTAGCTGACCCAGACCCATGCCGATGATGACCATCGAGATTGACATGACCCAAATCGGAGTGTCGTACTGGAAGCCAAACATCGAGATGTAGCCGAGGAGCAGCATTCCAGTTCCAGTCATCATGAAGATTTTGTACTTTCCGGTCTTACCGGTGATTTGACCGGAAACGATCGACGCAGACATCATTCCCAAAACCATCGGCAACATTAGGAAGCCTGATTCGGTTGGCGAAACACCCTTAACAATTTGCAGAACTAGAGGGATCGTCATCATTCCACCGAACATTCCGATACCCACGATTACTCCGAGGATGGTGACCGACGAGAAGACGCGTGACTTGAAAAGCGATAGCGGGAGGATTGCTTCGTGCTTGGCCAGACGCTCCGCCCAGATAAAGGCTGCGATACCGACAACGCTGATGATGTAGCAGGTCCAAGAGTTTTGGCTGGTCCAACCCCAGTCGCGGCCGTTTTCAGCTACTAGCAACATTGGAACCACACCCATGATGATGGTGAGTGCGCCAAGCCAGTCGATGCGGTGCTTCACCGGAGTGTGAGGAACGTGCAAGAACTTCCAAACCAAGAACAGAGCAATCGCTCCAATTGGCACGTTGATTAGGAAGATCCACTTCCAACCTGCGATGCCAAGAATGGTTCCGGCATCGGCAAACAAACCACCGACCACTGGGCCTAGAACACTCGAGGTGGCGAAGACGGCGAGCGTGTAACCCTGGTATCGAGCACGTTCGCGCGGTGGAACGATGTCACTCAATACGGTGATAGCAAGTGAGAACAGACCACCGGCACCGATTCCTTGAATTGCGCGCCAACCGGCAAGCTCCAGCATCGAACTGGATAGCGAAGAGAGAGCCGAACCAGCAACGAAGATTGCGATGGCGATTAGGAATAGGCGACGACGTCCGAAGATGTCACCGAGTTTTCCGTAGATTGGGGTCGAAATTGTCGAGGTGATTAGGTAGGCGGTTGTGACCCAAGCCTGAAGTTCGAGTCCGTGAAGGTCGTCGGCTATGGTTCGCATCGCGGTACCAACGACGCTCTGGTCTAGGGCTGACAGGAACATACCTGCCATTAGACCTACGAGTACGAGAAGAATCTCGCGGTGGGACATTTCGCCGGCAACGGCTACTTTTTCATTTTTTGACATAAAAATTTCTCTCTACACGCAGGTAGTCTGGGACTTGTGAAAACCCGCAGCTCAAAGCCAAACAACAGTCGTGCGCGGGTTTATTCCGTAAGAGCATTTGCTCTGGTTCTAGCCCTTAGTCTAACCGCAGCAACCTCGGTTTCCGCCAGTGCCCTTGAAGCTGTTGACACTGCCAGTTCGTTTCAAGTTGTGGTGAATAAAACTCGCCCCTTAACGCCGATAACCTACCGACCAACCGACCTGGTTAGCGTTCCAAAATACAACCCGTACGGGCGAATTGTTAGAAAAACAGTCGCAAAAGCCTTGGTTCAACTTGGCGATGCCATGAAAGCCGACGGGCAGGGAACACTGATCGTGCAAAGCGGTTACCGCAGTTACAGTTCTCAAACCAAGATTCACGATGCCAAAGTGCGCGCACTAGGCAAAATTCACGGAGAAAAGCTCGCAGCGCGTCCTGGTTATTCGGAGCACCAAACCGGCTTGGCGGTTGACTTTGCGGCACGCGGAGTTTCCACGTTGACCGAGAGTTTTGCGAACACCAAAGCGGGAATCTGGCTTGCTGCTAATGCTTATCGGTTTGGTTTCGTCCTTCGGTATCCGAGAGGCAAGACCTCAATAACCGGTTACAGCTTTGAACCTTGGCATTTTAGATACGTGGGTGTCGAGATTGCCACGGCCATGCACGATCAGAACATCGCCACCTTGGAAGAGTTCAACAACCTTCCGGCAGCGCCAAACTACCTGAACTAGGCGAGAACCGAGTCAACTAGCTCTTTGGCTTCTGCCTGAACCTGTTCAAGGTGTTCCTGTCCCTTGAAGCTTTCGGCATAAATCTTGTAAACGTTTTCGGTTCCAGAAGGCCGGGCTGCAAACCAAGCGTTCTCGGTTTCAACCTTCAGCCCGCCAAGTGCTGCGCCGTTACCTGGTGCGTGGGTGAGAATCCCGGTTATGGTTTCGCCAGCCAAAGAACTTGCCGAAACGGCTTCTGCAGAGAGTTTTCCAAGCTTGGCCTTCTGCTCCAAGGTGGCTGGGGCGTCGATGCGCTCGTAAACCGAAGAGCCAAACTTGTCAGTAAGCAACTGGTATTGCTGCGACGGGGTCTTGCCAGTGACCGCAGTAATTTCGCTTGCCAGCAGAGCCAAAATCAAACCGTCTTTGTCGGTCGACCAGGCATCGCCATTGCGACGGAGGAAGCTGGCACCTGCCGACTCCTCACCACCGAACCCAACCGAGCCATCGATTAGCCCTGGCACAAACCACTTGAAACCAACCGGAACCTCAATCAACTTGCGACCAAGGTCGGCGACCACTCGGTTGATGATCGAAGACGACACCATGGTCTTACCAACCGCGGCCGAAGCCGACCACTCCGGACGGTTGCGGTACAGGTAATCAATCGATGCCGCTAGGAAGTGGTTCGGATTCATCAGCCCGTGATCGCGAGTGACAATTCCGTGACGGTCGGCGTCGGCGTCGTTACCAGTCGAGATGTCAAAGCGCTCGCGGTCTTCAATCAGGGATGCCATGGCGTATGGGCTCGAGCAGTCCATACGAATCTTTTCGTCCCAGTCCAAAGTCATGAAACCAAACTGGAAGTCAACGTTTGGGTTCACCACGGTGAGGTTCAGGTTGTAGCGCGAACCGATTTCACCCCAGTAGTCAACCGCGGCGCCACCCATCGGGTCGGCTCCAATGGTCACCGACGAATTCGCGATGGCGTCCATGTTGATAACCGAACCCAATTGCGAGATGTAGTTGTCCTTGAAGTCGTAGGCGATGCCAGCTGGCGTTGCCTTCTTTACTTCACGAAGGCCATTACCAATAATCTCGTTGGCTCGGCGAGCAATCCAGTTCGTTGCGTCCGAGTCGGCAGGCCCACCGTGAGGGGGGTTGTATTTGAAACCGCCGTCGGTTGGTGGGTTGTGGCTTGGGGTGATTACCAGGCCGTCCGCGCGCGAAGAATCGGTCTCACTCTTGCCATGGTTGTGGTTGATGATTGCAACCGAGACTGCAGGGGTCGGAACGTAGCGGCCGTCGGAATCGACTAGCGCAACAACACCGTTACCAGCCAAAACTTCGAGGGCAGTTTCCTCGGCAGGGCCAGAAAGTGCGTGAGTGTCTTTGCCTACATAAATTGGACCCTGAATATTCGCAGCTTGGCGGTATTCAACAATCGCCTGGGTGATGGCAGCAATGTGATCGTGGTTGAACGAACCGTTTAGAGAAGTTCCCCGGTGACCGGAAGTTCCGAACGCTACCTTTTGAATTGGGTCGGTTACGTCGGGGTGAATCGCAAAGTATTCGTCCACCAATTTTTCAATGTTTACCAGGTCTTGGGCCTGCGCCTTTTTGCCAGCTCGCTCACTCATAAAACCATTGTGTCGCTTAACCTTGTCTTATGTCATCTCAAGCTCGTAACACTAAGACAACGTATGCCTATCTCGGTCCGGCCGGTACGTTTACTGAGCTTGCCCTGCGCCAGGTAACTGCCGCAGCCGGCAAAGAGTGGAACCCGGTGCTTTCGGTAGCCGATGCCCTAAACGCAGTACTAACCGGTAAGGCCTTCCGAGCCATTGTTCCAGTTGAGTCTTCGGTTGAGGGTGGAGTAAGCGCAACCCTTGATGCGCTTGCCACGACCGAAGGTCTACAGATTTACGGCGAATACCTAGTGCCAGTTAACTTCAACCTGGTGGCTCGCCCTGGCGTGAAGCTTTCCGAGGTCAAGACCATTGCTGCCCACCCGGTTGCCTATGCTCAGGTTCGCAAGTGGTTGGCTGCCAACATCAAAAACCACAAGCACCTGCAGGCAACCTCGAACGCGGCTGCCGCTTCAGACCTTTGGGAAAACGAGAAGATCGACGCCGCGGTTTCCACACCAAACATCACCGACCACTACATGGTCAAGGTGATTGCCAAGAACATCGCCGACACCAAGCACGCTGAAACCCGCTTCATCGAGGTAGGTAAGAAGGGTGCCCTTCCGAAGCGAACCGGCCACGACAAGACTTCGGTCATCGTTGAGTTGCCGAGCGATCGTCCTGGTGCTCTTCTAGAAATGCTGGAGCAGTTCGCCGCTCGAGGAGTTAACCTAAGCCGAATTGAATCTCGTCCGGTTGGCGACAAACTAGGACGCTACCGCTTCAACGTGGACGCCAATGGTCACGCCACCGACGAAGCCGTAGCCGAAGCCATCCAGGGTCTTTATCGTTTCAGCCCGAAGCTAATCTTCTTGGGTTCTTACCCTCGTGCCGACAAAAAGGCTTCGGTTCACGAAGGCAATAACCACTCCGACAGCTATGTAACCGCCAAGCGTTGGTGGCTAAAAGCTATCGGCAAATAGGATTGTCCCTGTGATTGACCTAAACCTCCTTCGAGAAAACCCAGACGCCATCAAGGCTTCGCAACGCGCTCGCGGCGCCAGCGAAGAATTGGTTGACGATGCAATCGCCGCCGAAGTAAACCGTCGCGCCAAGTTGGCCGAGTACGAGAACCTTCGTGCCGAGCAGAACGCGCACTCGAAGACTGTTGCAACCGCTCCTAAAGAGGAGAAGGCTGCACTAGTTGCCGCTGCTCAGGTTTTGGCCGCGAACGTAAAAGCAGCCGATGCTGCTGCCACGGAAGCCGCCGAAGAACTCGACAAAATCCTTTGGCAGATTGAGAACGTGGTTTGCGAAGGCGTTCCTGCTGGTGGCGAAGACGACTTCGAGGTTTTGCGTGAAGTTGGCACCAAGCCAAACTTTGACTTCACCTTCAAAGACCACGCCGAGCTTGGCCTAGACCTAGACATCCTCGACCTAGAGCGCGGTGTGAAGGTTTCCGGCTCACGTTTCTACTTCCTCAAGGGTTTCGGCGCTCGCCTCGAGATC
>JALQVK010000080.1 GCA_023260375.1 Rhodoluna sp.
TGTTCATCATCACGCCTGTGGTGATCCGGCGCGGTTCCGACCAGGTCGGGTCGGCGCTGTCGGGCTTCGCGGTGGTGACCGCCCAGGCCCCCTGATCCCGCGAGTCGTGCCAGACGATCCAGAGCGTGCCGGTGGTATTGAGGGCGGTATGTCTAACGGTGAAGTTGTCATAGTTCGGGCAGCAATGAAGCCGATTTCTACCGTTCCAAGAGCTCTTGCCACGATTGACGTCTCAACTGGAGAAGCAGCTAAGGCCCACCACCAAAGAAGTGACGTTTGCGCTGTGCCCGCTGCCGGAGTTGTGACACAGGCCATGATCGCGCTGGTAATCGCGAATGCTGTTTTAGAGAAATTCGGTGGCGATTCGGTGGCCGAGACGAAGCGAAATCTCGAGTCTTACCTCGCAAGCATTCCTGAGGTTCTAACCTCCGAAATTGTTCGAGATGCATAAGACCGGAGCCATTGTATTGGTTGGTCCAATGGGTGTTGGAAAAACGACCATCGGAAAAAAACTGGCAAAGCGCTTGGAAGTTCCTTTCGTTGACACAGACGTCTTGGTAACAAAACAACACGGTGAAATTCCGAAAATTTTTGCTGAACTTGGTGAAGCAAAGTTTCGCGAGTTCGAAGAAGCCTGTGTACTAGCTGCAATAGCTGCTCCCGCAGTAGTTGCGACAGGTGGTGGCGCCATCCTCAGCGAACATACTAGAGCTGCTCTAGGTGAAACCAAAGTCGTTTACCTAAGTACCGACGGTAATCACATGGCAGCACGTTTAGTTGGCGGAAATCGACCACTACTCAAAGACGGGCTGGCCGACTGGCGTCGGATTTACGAATCTCGAAGAGCACTCTATGAACAAGTGGCCGATGTCACCGTCGATACCTCTGGTACTTCTCTAAAAAGTTTGGTTGAACTGATTGCCACCAGATTGGATGAAATTGTCTGAAATTACTCGAATCCAGGTTTCTGGTCTTGACCCGTATGAGGTTTTAGTTGGCCGAGGTTTGCTCGGTGAAATACGTCCGGTTATACCGCCTAACACTCAAAAAGTTCTCTTGATTCATCCACTGGCGCTCCAAACCAGTGCCGATGTGCTTGCAGAAGAACTGCGTTCATCCGGTCTCGAGGTTTATCAGGCGGGTGTTTCAGATGGCGAAGACGCTAAACGTGTCGAGGTTGCTGCGTGGTGTTGGGGAATCATGGGTAAGAGTGATTTCACCAGAAGTGATGCAATCGTCGGGTTTGGTGGCGGAAGTACCACTGACCTGGCGGGATTTGTTGCCGCCACCTGGCTTCGTGGGGTGGCGTACATCGCAATCCCAACTACTTTGCTTGGCATGGTCGACGCAGCTGTCGGCGGGAAAACGGGAATCAATACGGCCGAGGGTAAAAACTTGGTCGGAGCCTTCTACGCACCTAAAGCGGTTGTTTGTGATCTGGATACTCTGGAGACGCTTTCAAGAATCGAATTAGTGTCAGGCTTCGGTGAGGTGGCTAAATACGGCTTCATAGCCGACGAAAGAATCCTCGAGCTTTTGGAGGCGGACCTTGACGTCGCCACCGACGTGAATTCCGAAGTGTTCCGTGAGATCGTCGAGAGATGCATCTCCGTCAAGGCACGTGTGGTTTCTTCCGACTTTAAGGAAGCCGGCGAGCGCGAAATTTTGAACTACGGACACACTCTCGGTCACGCAATCGAACTCGCCGAAAAGTTCCAATGGCGTCACGGTGCCGCCATTTCGGTTGGAATGATGTTTGTGGCCCACCTTGGACTCTTACTCGGAAACACTCCGGTCGAGTTGCTGGAACGTCAGGACCGAATTCTTAGTTCCTTGGGGCTACCAACGA
>JALQVK010000107.1 GCA_023260375.1 Rhodoluna sp.
CCAATACGTCTAACGCCCATAAGATACCAGCACCGAAGGTGACAATACTCACCTGATTTTCACGGCATTTTGTGTTGAAAACGTTACCCACATCGACGAAAAACGCCGAGCGCAATGAACTTCGATCCTTGATAAAGGGCATAGGAAACAATACTTCTGCGCTGCCTCGTACTTGAACTTTCCGTAGTCCATGATTTTGGCTACCGGTGGCTTGGAAGTTGGGGCAACCTCGACTAGGTCTAGGTCTGCTTCCGCTGCAAGACGAAGTGCGTCTTCAATACGGACTACGCCAATCTGCTCGCCACCCGGGCCTACGAGGCGAACCTCTGGTACACGGATGCGGTCGTTGATACGTGGATCGCTAATAAGTGCTCCTAATTGATATGACTACTACGGCCACATCAAGAGCAAACGCTCAAAATGCACAGAAACGATTCGTTTCTAGCTAACCCGGAAACCTGTAAAGCGGTGAACGCGGGTGGGAAATAAATCCTCTTCTGTCTGAAGCGAACTCCAGAGCCATGGGCTAGCCTAGCAGAAGTTACTGAAAAGGAAAAGCCCAATGTCTGAACAAAACGAAGAAATCACCGACATCGCCGAACTGCCTGCGGTTGAAATTCTTTCGCGTTACACAATCGAACTTCTGAGCGTTGCCGCCATTCACTGCGGACTTGCCGAAAACGGTCGCCCAGCAGACTTGGACGAAGCAAGAAAAATCATCGACGCCACCGCAGGACTAATCACAGGCGCCGCTCCTTACCTTGGCGACCAGCACGCCCGCCCACTTCGCGCCGCTCTGCGTGAGATCCAGCTAGCCTTCCGCGAAGCAGCACCATTCCCAGACGCACCAGGCGCGGGTCCTGGTGAAAAGTTCACCGGACCGGTTGCTTAGGCAGTAGCTAGCTTTACTCGCAGAGAGTCGACTCGCTCTGCGATAACTTCACTCTCCGAGATGGCCTTGGCGATCTTTTGCATGAGCGCATCGAAGTCTTCTTGCGTAAGCGCGGTGGCTAGCTGAAGAGTTAGTTCGACCTCGGCTGACTTGAGAAGTGAGAGTGGGTCTCCCCCGGCAATCGACCAACCTGCGAGCTCTGGGTTTCCCGCGAGAGCTTTATCGAAAGCTTCGTTCACCTCGGGCATTTCGAACGATGGAACCCATGGCAGTTCTTTGGCGATTGCCTCAAACGCTGGGCGTCGGATTACGAACTCGGTTACCGAGCCTGGATCCAAGATGATTCGGGTGTTGCCTTCGGCCGCTGCCGCGAGCGCTGCCTTTACTGCGCTGTGCGGAACCGGACGGGCGTCCTTGTTCCAAGCGGCCATGGCTTCAACGCTGGTGAATACCGGTAGACCGTTTTGCTTGTCTGGGGTTTCCACGGTCACTATGCTGAGTTCGGCTGACTTGTCGACGGTTTGACCGTGGGCTCCCTCACCAGACTCCCCTAAGTTGGCTAGCAGTGGAATGAGTACGCGAGCCTTGCGGAATGCGTCGATGACCTGAATCTGGGTTCCAGTGCCGGCATGAAGAGCCTGGATGGCTGCAATGAGTTCTGGGTCGGCCTTGCCGTCGTCGCCAGCGAAAGCGTTTGCCTCAAAGGCACGACCTTCCCACGGAACGCCGGCTGAGTCGGCGAACTTATCGGGGTTGATGTGTTCGTGGGTCATTAGATCTTCTGGTTGGCGATAGCCAGTGCTTCCTCAAGGGTGAACTTGTTGGCGTAGAGCGACTTGCCAAGGATGGCGCCTTCTAGGCCAAGGCTTACAAGTGCGTGAAGGTCGGTGATGTCTTGCAGGCTGGAGATACCACCTGATGCCACTACCGGCTTATCGGTGTGCTTCATCACGCTCTTGAGAAGTTCTAGGTTTGGGCCCTTCAACGTGCCGTCCTTGGTTACATCGGTAACCACGTAGCGAGAGCAACCGGCGTCTTCTAGGCGAGCAAGAACCTCGTAAAGGTCGCCACCCTCCTGCGTCCAGCCGCGTGCTGCCAGAGTGGTTCCGCGAACATCAAGGCCAACTGCCACAAAGTCGCCAAAGCGCTTGATGACGCGTTCAGTCCACTCTGGGTCTTCAAGAGCTGCGGTTCCAAGGTTCACGCGGGTTGCTCCGGCTTCGAGCGCAGCCTCAAGGCTGGCGTCGTCGCGGATTCCACCAGAAAGTTCAATCTTCACGCTAGTGGCGGCGTTCACAACTTCGCGCATGATGGCACGGTTGTTTCCGCGGCCGAAGGCTGCGTCGAGGTCTACTAGGTGGATCCACTCGGCACCGGCGTTGATCCAGGTCATGGCTGCTTCAACTGGGTCGCCGTAATCGGTCTCCGAGCCAGCCTCACCCTGGGTTAGGCGCACAGCCTTCCCGTCGGCAACGTCTACTGCAGGAAGAAGTTCAAGGTATTTGCTCATGTTTTCCTAAAAAGTGTTTAGCCAGTTGTTGAGAAGCTTGATGCCAGCCGGACCAGATTTCTCTGGGTGGAACTGGGTTGCCGAAAGTGGGCCAACCTCGAGTGCCGACACAAATCGGCTTCCGAACTCCGTCCAGGTGACTTTCGGCGGGATGAACGAGCCGATGGCTTCGAGTTCCCAGTTGCGGACACCATAAGAGTGCACAAAGTAGAAACGCTCGTTCTCGATTCCTTCGAACAACTTCGAGCCCTTGGCTGCATGAACCGTGTTCCAACCGATGTGAGGAAGTTGCGGGGCATCCAGCAGCTCCACAGTGCCAGGCAGTTGCCCGAGACCTTTTGTTTCCAGCCCGTGCTCAAGACCCTTCTCGAACAAGACCTGTTGACCGACACAAATACCCATGACGGCACGGCCTGCAACCAAACGCTTGTCGATCAGTTCGTTGATATTGAGAGCATTCAAAGCTTCCATGACGGCAGCAAATGCGCCAACGCCAGGAACGAAAAGACCATCGGCTTCAAGAACCTTGTTGCGATCGCGGGTTAGTTCAACTTCTGCTCCGGCAGCCTCAAGAGCGCGAACGGCAGAGTGAACATTGCCGATTCCATAATCGAGAACTACGACGGAAGGTTTGGTCACAGAGCACCCTTGGTGGAAGGAATACCAACCACGCGAGAGTCAGCTTCGACAGCCTTACGCATTGCACGAGCGAACGCCTTGAACTCGGTCTCGGCGATGTGGTGAGGGTCGCGACCAGCCAAAACATTGACGTGAACCGTGATTCCAGCGTTCAAAGTGATTGCTTCGAAGACGTGACGAATTAGTGAACCGGTGAAGTGTCCGCCAATCAGGTGGTACTCAAAACCAGCTGGTTCACCATCGTGAACAAGGTATGGGCGACCGGAAAGGTCAACAACTGCGCGAACCAAGGCTTCGTCCAACGGCACGGTGGCATCGCCGTAGCGAGAGATGCCAGCCTTGTCGCCAAGAGCCTGCTTCAAAGACTGACCCAAGACAATCGCGGTGTCTTCAACGGTGTGGTGAACATCGATGTGTAGATCGCCAGTCGCCTTGACGTCGAGGTCAATTAGCGAGTGCTTAGAAAAAGCGGTGAGTAGGTGGTCGAAAAAACCAACTCCGGTGTCGATGTTTGACTTACCGGTGCCGTCGAGGTTGAGGGTTAGCTCGATGCTCGACTCGCTGGTGCTGCGCTTGATGCTGGCTGACCTGCTCATTAAATGCCTAACTTATGTGAAAACGTCGTTGGGATTGTTCTAAGTTTAGCCCTGATGGGTCAACTCGGCTAGAGCCGCAAGAAACGCAGTGGTCTCAGCCTCGGTACCAGCAGTTACTCGAAGAGTGTTCGGGATTCCCACATTTCTAACCAAAATACCCTTGGCAAGAAGGGCCTCGAACATTCCTTGTGGGTCTTCGACGCCTGCGAAAAGTACGAAGTTGGAGTCTGAGCGGTATGGGTCGTACCCCAATTCGGCTAGTTCTACCAGAAGTCGGTCACGCTGAACCTGGATGTCAGCAACGGTTCCCAGCATGGCTTCGCTGTGATCGAGAGCAGCCTCTGCGGCAGCCTGCGTGAAAGCACTCAGGTGATAAGGCAAGCGCACCAGGCGAAGGGCATCAACGACCGCAGGGTCGGCAGCCAGATACCCGAGGCGGGCGCCCGCAAATGCGAAGGCCTTGGACATGGTTCTGCTTACCAGCAAACGCGGACGTCCTGGAAGTAGCGAAATCGCGCTCTCTTCCTGACCGTGCGAGAACTCGGCATAGGCCTCATCGACTACGACGATGCCATTGGTTGCTTCGTAAGCAGCTTCGATGCAAGAAAGCGATAGCGGAGTTCCCGTTGGGTTGTTCGGTGAGCAAAGCATCACAATATTTGGCTCGTGCTCTTCAATTGCAGAGCGGATTAGTTCAGGCGTAAGTTCGTAGCGTTCGGCTCGTTCTGCCTCGAAGTAGTCGGTGTCGGCACCAAGCGCGATCAGCGAGTACATGGAATAGGTTGGCTTGAAGCCCAGAGCCTTGCGGCCAGGACCCCCAAAGGCCTGGAAGATTTGCTGAATCACTTCGTTGGAGCCATTTGCCGCCCAAAGCTGTTCGGCCTTGAGATTGTGACCTAGATATGCGGCTAGCTTTTCGCGAAGAGCAGTGAACTCACGATCTGGGTAACGGTTGATGCTTAGAACTGCCTTAGCCAGACGGGAAACCACGTCGATGGCAACTTCCTCAGGAATGCGGTGAGAGTTTTCGTTGACGTTCAAAGCAATCGGGACATGCAACTGCGGGGCACCGTAAGGAGTGCGCCCCTTCAGTGAGTCGCGGATTGGAAGGTCAGAAAGTTCAGTCACCCTCTCAATATTAGGCGACTAGTTTGGAAGAGCTAAACGTTGACCTGGCTGAAGCTGGTTGGTGGTGAGGTTGTTTAGGTCTACAACCGCCGCGATCCAATCGCGTGGGTCTGAGTTCTTAGCGTGAGATTCGGCTAGACCCCAGAGAGTCTGACCGGCGCTAACGGTTACGTAGTGGAAGTTCGCCTTCGAACTTTCGCTTGATGCCAGTGCATTGGATGAGAAGAAACCAATTGCAAGAATTAGTGCGGTTGCAAGCAAAATTGCTTTTACAAAACCGTTTAGACGTTGTGCCTTCATGATGAGTCCTTACTCTCTCTTTCGAACATTTGTTCCGAACATTTGTTCGTATAACTAAACAATACGCCTACCCCACGACACGTTGTCAATACTTTTTCGAATAAATGTTTGGAAAATTCAAAAAAATCGAATAATCTTTCGATAAGACCTAACAAAGGATGATCATGTTCGAAGAGCACGAAGACCTTGCCGATTACCTACCTGCCGGCGCTGCCGACAAGCTGAGCGCTAAACAGCAGCTAATCCTGGCCGTGATTGGAAAGTTCCAACAGACCAAGGGTTTCTCGCCGAGCATGCGTGAGATCGGTGAACTGGTTGGCCTCAAGAGTGTTGCCAGCGTTAGCTACCAGTTGGGTGAACTACGCCAGCTTGGCTTCCTTGAGAAGAATGAGGGCCTACAGCGAGCCATTTCACCAATCGTTTCTAAGACTGGTGCAGTTGCCGTGGACTCCAACTCAAAGTCGATTCCCTGGGTCGGTCAGATTGCCGCTGGAACCGGCCTACTAGCCGAGCAGAACATTGAAGACCACTTCACCCTGCCAAACCAGTTGGTTGGAAAGAGCGACGATCTATTCATGCTGAAGGTCAAGGGTGACTCGATGATCGATGCCGCTATCTGCGATGGCGACTGGGTGGTAATTCGCATGCAGCAAACCGCCGAAAACGGCGATATCGTTGCGGCACTTCTTCCAGACTCTGAAGCAACCGTGAAGGTGTTCAAGCAGACCAACGGTCAGACCTGGTTACTTCCTCGAAACTCAACCTTCGACCCAATCGATGGTACCCACGCGGTAATCATGGGCCGAGTGGTTTCGGTGCTACGCGCCCTGTAGAAAGGGCTTCAGCTCGGCGGCAAGTTCTGGCTTGACCAAGGCTTCAACAATTGTGCCGGTTTCAATGTGCTCACTGCTAAGCAGTTTGCCATTCTGGTGAATCTTAGAAATCAGGGCACCCTTGTCGTAAGGTATGAGCGCGTGCACGCGCACATCTGGCGACGGGATGCGTTTAGCCATCGTGGCCAGCAACTCCTCAATGCCCTCACCAGTCCTAGCTGAGACCATGACGCAGCCAGGTTCCATGCCGCGAAGAGCCATACGGGTGGCGTCGTCTACAAGGTCGACCTTATTGAAGACAACCAGCTCGTCGATCGCTGAAGCCTCGACATCGGAGATAACTCCACGAACCGTCGAGATTTGACCGGACGGGTCAGGGTGAGAAGCGTCAACCACGTGAACGATTAGATCAGCGTGAGAGATTTCCTCGAAGGTCGATTGGAAGGCTTCAACCAGCTGGTGCGGAAGGCTTCGCACGAATCCGACAGTGTCGGCGATGGTGTACTCGCGACCGTCCTCGGTTATCGCCTGCCGCACGGTTGGATCAAGGGTTGCAAACAGCGCGTTCTCAACCAGAACCCCTGCTTTGGTGATGCGGTTTAGAAGGCTCGACTTACCGGCGTTGGTGTAGCCGGCGATGGCTACCGCTGGAGTCTGGTTTTTGCTGCGGCTCTGGCGCTTGGTGTCGCGAGCGGGCTTCATCTCCACAATTTCCTTGCGAAGTTTTGCGATGCGGGTGTTAATTCGGCGACGGTCAAGTTCAATCTTGGTTTCACCAGGACCACGAGAACCCATACCAACACCACCGGCAGCCTGACCACCGGCCTGACGGCTCATCGATTCACCCCAACCGCGAAGTCGAGGCAAGAGGTACTGAAGCTGGGCTAGCTCGACCTGGGCTTTACCCTCACGACTCTTTGCGTGCTGAGCAAAAATGTCGAGGATGACCGCGGTACGGTCGATTACCTTGACCTTAACGACATCCTCGAGATTTCGACGTTGCGAAGGAGCCAATTCGGTGTCGGCAATGACCGTGTCGGCGCCGGTTTCGATTACTAGTTCGCGAAGTTCTTCGGCCTTTCCTTTGCCTAAGAAGGTGGCAGGGTCTGGCTTCACTCGGCGTTGAAGCAGGCCGTCCAAGACTTCTGAACCCGCAGTTTCGGCAAGGGCAGCCAATTCGCGAAGCGAGTTCTCAGCATCGAGCAGAGTGTTCTGACCCCAGAGGCCAATCAGCAGCACTCGCTCCATGCGCAGCTGGCGATACTCAACCTCGGTAACGTCCTCAAGTTCGGTAGAAAGCCCTGCCACACGGCGCAGAGCGGCGCGGTCGGCTACTTCCGACTGATCTCCGTCGTAGTTTCCGTGGTCGTGGGTGTCTTCGGCACCGAGCGCTTGAGCTCGGGCTCCGCGCTTCAGGATGCGGTCAATAACCGCGTCGGTGCCTTCTTTATCGCTCATCGGTTTAAGCCTATGGGTTAATGTTTACCTATGCCCCAAGAGCACTATTTCTCCAATGACCCAAATGCTGAATTCAAACCGAAAAGCATTTCGGTGACGCTCGCTGGTCGCGAGGTTTCGGTGCTCACCGCCGGCAGCATGTTTTCGCCAGACCATGTCGACACTGGCACCAAGGTCTTGCTTGAGAATCTTGAACTCGCCCCAGACGACGGAAACATCTTGGACATTGGTTGCGGTTGGGGTCCGATTGCTTTGGCCTTGGCCATTGCGCGACCTGAAGCAACGATTTGGGCAATCGACGTGAACGAGCGCGCTTTAGAACTGACTCGCAAAAATGCCGAGCGTCTGGGTCTCACCAATGTTCGTATTGCACTGCCTGCCGATTTACCTGCCGACATTTCGTTCAACGGAATTTGGTCTAACCCACCGATTCGCGTTGGCAAGGAAGTGCTTCACGAGATTCTGCAGACTTGGCTTCCTCGCATGGTGGTTGGTGGCGACGCCTACCTAGTGGTTCAGAAAAACCTTGGATCAGATTCGCTTTTGAAGTGGCTGCAAGACACCATGACTTCGTTTGAGAGTAGCCGTTTGGAGACCGCCAAGAGTTTCCGAGTGCTACAGGTAACTCGCGAAGGCTAGTTCAGGTCGTCGAGGTCTAGGGTTCCATCGAAGACCAGTTCGGCAGCACCAGAAAGACCCACGTGCTCGCCCTCCTCGGTTGGGAACATGCGCACTCCTAGAGTTCCACCGGGAACGGTGACAGTCCAAATGTTTGGAGCACCTTTACCTGCCCAGTAGCGAGTAGCGAGTGCGGCAGCAACGATACCGGTGCCACAGCTCAATGTTTCTCCAACGCCACGCTCAAAGACGCGCATTTCGATAGAGCCCACGCCGTCAACGACCATTGGTTCGGCAGGCACCACGAATTCAACATTGGCGCCATTCTCTGGTGCCGGTTCCAGCTTCGGAACCTGTGTGAGATCTAGGTGCTTCAATTCTTCGGCTGATGCCAGTGCCACGACGACGTGCGGATTGCCGACATTGATTCCCTGACCAGGACGACCAACCGCCAACTGGTGAGCGTGAACGGTCACCTCGTCGTCTAGTTTCCAACGACCCATGTCGACTGCGAAACCAGCCTTGTTTGGCTGAACATCGCGAACGCCGGCACGGGTGCCAACGGTTAGAGTTTCGCCGTTACCAACCTTGACCAAACCCTTTTCGATTAGGTAGCGAGCAAAAACACGGACGCCGTTGCCACACATCTCAGCGATCGAGCCGTCGGCGTTGCGATAGTCCATAAACCAAATGGCTTCCGGGCTCTCTTTGAGTAACTCCTGACCTTCTGGGACGAACTTACTTTCGACCACGCGAATGAAGCCATCGGCACCGATGCCGAAGTGGCGGTCGCAAAGCTTCGCAATCTGCTTTGGTGAAAGGCTCAGAGAATCGTTTGGGTCATGAATGAGCACAAAGTCATTGCCAGTGCCATGACCTTTCGTAAATTCAACGGTTTTTCCCATGAGACCAGCCTATTCGTTCAGGTAGGTGTCGACGGTGTTCAAAATGTTCGGCAGTAGATTTTCATCTTGGTAATCAAACCAGTTGATACGCGGGTCCCTGCGGAACCAAGACATCTGGCGGCGGGCATAGCGTGCCGTAAGGCGCGCGGTGTCTTCAATTGCCTCATCCTCGGTGAGTTCGCCATCCAACTGTGCCAGCGCCTGAGCATAGCCAATGGCATGCGAGGAAGTTTTACCCTCGCGAACGCCAAGTGGAATCAGGCTTTCAGCTTCGCGCAAAATGCCCTTTTCCCACATCTTTGCGGCACGCTTTTCGAGTCGATTTACCAAATGTGCTCGATCCGAGTTCAGTCCGATTTCCAGGACCGGCTGCCAACTCTCGTTGAGATCTGGAAGCTTTGCTGAAAAGTCTTCCCCGGTAATGGTGACTACTTCCAAGGCACGGACGATGCGACGACCGTTCTTCGGATCAATCCGGCTGGCCGTATCTGGCGCTAGCGCTTGGAGTTTGCGATAAAGCTCGCTCTCACCAATGAGAACCAGTTCGGCTTCCAAATCGGCTCGGATGGCTTCGTCGCGAGCGGCAAAGCCGAACTCATTGAGCACGGCTGCGATGTAGAGCATCGAGCCACCGAGCAAAATCGGGGTCACTCCCCCGGCCTGAAGTTCCAAAATCTTGGCTCTGGCAACAGGTTGGTATTCGGCGGCCGTCGATTCGTCGGTGATTTCCAGCCAGTCAAGCAGGTGATGTGGAACACCTTGACGTTCGTCCATTGACAACTTTGCAGTGCCGATGTCCATGCCGCGATAAAACTGCATCGAGTCACTGTTGATGACCTCAGCCTTGCCACCAGAAGCTTCGATGTGTTTGGCAATGGCAATACCAGCATCACTTTTACCGGTGCCGGTTGGCCCAACAACCGCGATCAGCTTGGTCATTTGACCGGAGTGATCGAAAGCGCGACGCGCTTGGTCTCAGCCTCGTCGTTTAGGCGTTCGAAGGCATCGCCACCAATGGTTCGACGGATCGTAATCTCTGACGAAGTCTTTGGATCGGCAATCAGGTGGTAGGGACCAGCTTCCGACACGGTTACGGTAGCCAAATCGCCAGGACGAGGGCGCTTCACGCCTTCCGGTAGCGAGAAGTGAACCAGGCGGTTGTCGCGAGCACGGCCGGTTAGTCGGCCGGTTGCATCATCTTTGCGTCCATCGTTGGCCACTAGGACCTCAACGGTCTTACCGACCTGCTTTTGGTTTTCTTCCCAAGCGATTTTGTTGGCAACTGCTAGAAGGCGCTCGAAACGCTCCTGAACAACTTCCTTGGAAATTTGGTCGGGAAGGTCGGCTGCTGGCGTGCCAGGACGCTTCGAATACTGGAAGGTGTAGCAAACCGAGAATCTAGCTTCTTCGACCATTTTCACGGTGTCCAGGAACTCTTCCTCGGTCTCTCCAGGGAAACCGACAATGATGTCGGTAGAAATTGCGGCGTCTGGGATTGCCTTGTTTACCTTGTCGATTATGCCTAGGAACTTATCGCGGCGGTAACTGCGTCGCATGTCCTTCAAGACCTTGTCGTTACCCGATTGCAAAGGCATGTGAAGCTGTGGCATAACATTTGGAGTTTCGGCCATGGCTTCAATCACGTCGTCGGTGAAGGCAGCAGGGTGCGGGCTGGTGAAGCGAATTCGCTCGAGACCTTCAATCTGTCCGGCAGCGCGAAGAAGTTTCGCAAAAGCACCTTTGTCGCCGAACTCGACGCCGTAGGAGTTCACGTTTTGCCCGAGCAGAGTGATCTCGATGACGCCTTCAGAAACCAAGGCTTCAATCTCGGCCAAGATTTCTCCTGGACGACGGTCGCGCTCTTTGCCACGAAGCGAAGGAACGATGCAGAAGGTGCAAGTGTTGTTGCAACCAACCGAAATCGACACCAGCGCCGAATAGGCTGAGTCGCGCTTGGTTGGTAGTGAACTTGGGAAAGCCTCAAGGCTCTCAACAATTTCAACTTGCGCCTCTTGGTTGTAGCGAGCACGCTCGAGCAGTGCTGGTAGCGAACCGATGTTGTGTGTGCCGAAGACGGCATCAACCCATGGCGCCTTCTTGAGGATGACTGCCTTGTCTTTCTGTGCCAAGCAACCGCCAACCGCAATTTGCATGTTCGGGTTGACCTTTTTGGATGGAAGTAGCTGACCGAGGTTTGCGTAAAGCTTGTTGTCAGCGTTTTCGCGCACGGCACAGGTGTTGAAGACCACTACGTCTGCGGTTTCCCCCTCAGCTACTGGAACCATTCCGGCACCTTCGAGCAAACCAGAGAGGCGCTCGGAGTCGTGTACGTTCATGGCACAGCCATAGGTGCGTACTTGATAGGTGCGGGTTTGCGTGGAAGTCATTAGACCTCCGATTTTACCTGCTCAGCCAGCGCTACACGGGTTGCAGTGCCCACAACCGAACCCGAATACCCTTTGCGGCCCAAAAACCCCGCTAGGCGGCGCTTAATGACTTCGGTTTCGAGACCTGACATGCGCCGAACTCGGTTGATTGCCAACTCATTGGCCCGGGCCTGCTCGCTCTCGGAATCGAGATCAACTAGTGCAACCTCAATTAGGTTGTCGCCGATACCCTTTTCGCGAAGCTCTCTGGCAATTGCCGATTTTGCAAGTCCCTTGGTTTTGATTCGAGAACTAGTGAAGAGCCTTGCAAAGGTTTCATCGTCGATGATTTGGGCCTCTTCGAAGCGGTCTAGAATCCGTTCGGCTATTTCCGAATCTATGCCGCGTTTAGCAAGTATCTTGCGACATTGGTCTTTTGACTTAGCCGAACGGCCTAGCTGATACAGCAAGACGTTTCGAGCCCTTGCTTCCTGGCGCTCTGGGGACAGTGAAGGGGTCGAATCCGAATCGTTTTCTTCGACTCGAGTTCGACCCCTGCGCTGAAAAGCCATGTTAGGCGTTGGCCGCCTTGGCGTCCTTGACTTCTGGTGCAATTACTGGAGGAAGTTCATCAATTGGAAGATCTGCAACAGCGCGAGGAACACCAATTCCTAGCTTGGTCTTTATCTTCTTTTCGATTTCCTCGGCAATCGCTGGGTTGTCGATCAGGAACTTGCGAGCATTTTCCTTACCCTGGCCAAGCTGCTCACCTTCGTAGGTGTACCAGGCACCAGACTTCTTGACGATGTCGTGGTCGACACCGAAGTCGATGAGGCTACCCTCACGTGAGATACCAATTCCGTAGATGATGTCGAATTCTGCCTGCTTGAACGGCGAAGCCATCTTGTTCTTGACCACCTTGACGCGGGTACGGTTACCCACAGCCTCGGTGCCATCCTTCAGGGTTTCGATACGACGAATGTCTAGACGAACCGAAGCGTAGAACTTTAGAGCCTTACCACCGGCAGTGGTTTCAGGGCTTCCGAAGAACACGCCAATCTTCTCGCGAAGCTGGTTGATAAAGATCATGGTGGTGTTGGTGCTGTTTAGACCACCGGTTAGCTTGCGAAGTGCCTGAGACATTAGACGAGCCTGTAGACCAACGTGAGTGTCTCCCATTTCGCCTTCGATTTCGGCACGAGGTACGAGAGCTGCCACAGAGTCAACCACGATTAGGTCGATTGCACCTGAGCGAACCAGCATGTCGGCGATTTCTAGAGCCTGTTCTCCGGTGTCTGGCTGGCTTACCAAAAGTGCATCGATGTCGACGCCGAGAGCCTTTGCGTATTCAGGGTCAAGTGCGTGCTCGGCATCGATAAAGGCTGCGACGCCACCATTCTTCTGGGCGTTAGCAATTGCGTGCAAGGTAAGAGTGGTCTTACCTGAAGATTCTGGACCGTAGATCTCTACGATTCGGCCACGAGGAAGACCGCCGATACCAAGGGCTGCATCTAGTGCGATTGAGCCGGTTGGGATGGTTTCCACTGGCGCGCGGTCGTCTGAGCCCAGGCGCATAACCGAGCCTTTACCGAACTGACGGTCAATCTGAGCTAGGGCTGTGTCTAGAGCCTTTTCGCGTTCTGCTGGACTTGCCATTTGTTCCTCTTCTTCTGCCCTGCTGGGCCATCACTTTTTATTCTGATGTGACACTATTCCGAACCAGCGACATTGACCACCGGCGTTTTCGATTTGTGGATAACTTCTACTCCTCGATAAAACGACTCTAGCAATATTCGAACAAGTTTTCGAATAAATCTTTTCGGCGTGTCTATTTTTTCGTAATTTTGTTCTGACCGTGCCAGCGGTTCTCAGGGACGTTATTTGCCCGGCAAATTGCAAACCAGACTTCTCGGAGGTCTTCCCCATCTACCAGGCATTGCTTCGCAGTGCGGTCCTGGAGTTCGGTAAGCACCAGGTCACTCTCGATAACTGCGGCATAGGCCAAGCCAAACTCATCGTTCATGAGTTCGCGGAATTTGGAAAGGCGCAAAGGGTATTACGCGTTGATTAGGGAAGTGTTTACCGCAGCAACTAGTTCAACCGGAACTGTGTCTGGGATGTTTACACCTTCGGCCATTGCCAGGCGATCTGACACTTCTCGCATGATTTGTGAAATTGGCACATCAAGGGCCTCGGCGATTGAGAACAAGAGCTCGGAAGAAACTTCCTTCTGTCCTCGTTCGATTTCACTTAGGTAACCAAGGGCAACGGCAGCGCGGGCAGCGACCTGGCGAAGAGTCTGACGCTTGGACATACGAATGTCGCGAAGAACTTCACCAATTTCGTGACGCACTAGAACCATGTGCTACCTCCTGCTAAATAATTTACCTGCTGCTACTGACAAGTATTACCAATTTGCCTTGGAGTTTCCTGTGTGAAAGCAGTGAACCTATAAACAGTTCTAAATACCCAAATGTTCCCGCAGTAGAGAAATCGCCTGCTCAACGGTCTCTCGGCGGATTTCATTTCGGTCACCGGTGAGTTCCAACCGATGTACTTTGGTTTTCTTGCCATCGGTTATTGCGACGAAGACCAATCCAACCGGGTTCCCCTCTGGCCCGGCATTGCCGGTGGTGGACACGGCAACAACCTGGCCGGCTTCCAAATCTAAACTCGCCTGACCAACCGCACAAACCCCCTGAGCCATAGCGATAGCCACTTCTGGAGAGACAGCACCTTTTTCGGCGAGGACGTCTTCATCGACTCCCAATAGCGCGACCTTGAGTTCACTGGCATACGTGACCTCTGAACCTAGGACGACGTCCGAGGCGCCAGGAATCGAAACAAATGCATCGACCAACAAACCACCGGTAATCGATTCGGCAAAAATGAGTTTCTTACCGGCTGAACGTAATGCCTGGAGAATTTGTTCGGCACTCACTTGCGGGCCGCCAAAAGGTATTGAACACCGCTGACCAGAGTCAGGATAAGTGCAAAGTAGAGGATGCCAAGCTGAACAATCCCAAGAGGCGACCAGTAGCCGGCTAGTGGCGAGAGATAAAACCCTACGGCAATCGACTGCATGATAGTTTTCAGTTTTCCGCCACCCGAAGCAGCGATTACCCGATCTTTGATTACTAGCAGCCGATAAACCGTGATTCCAACTTCACGAACAATGATTACCAACGTAATCCACCAGTCAATTTGCCCGAGCGCCGAAAGGGCAATCAGCGCACCCCCGATGAGAACCTTGTCGGCAATTGGGTCAAGCAACTTACCGAGATCGGTCACCTGATTACGTTTGCGGGCAAGAGATCCGTCGACACCATCGGTAGCAGCAGCCAATACGAATAAAAACACCACAATCCAACGCTCATGGGCAGCTGGGTTTGGGTAAATGAACAGAACCCAAATAAACAGTGGAGCTAGCGCTATACGGGCAAGAGTGATTAGGTTCGGAAGGTTCATTCGTCGCGGCCGGTTAGAAGCCAGGCGTCTTCTTCGTCTTCGTCTGGGTTGCCCTTAGGGATGAATTCTTCGAACTCCCCGGCAGCCATTGTTCCGTTGTCGATTCGGTTTGCCGCATTGGCTACAGCCGTCGATGCTTTGGCGCCTGGTTCGCCGCGAAGTTGCGCGAGCACTGTTGCCAAATCCTCCGGCTTGACCATGACGTCTCGAGCCTTTGAGCCTTCGCTCGGGCCAACAATGTTGCGTGACTCAAGTAGGTCCATGAGGCGACCCGCCTTAGCGAAACCAACGCGAAGCTTGCGCTGAAGCATAGAGGTGGAACCAAACTGAGAGTTGATGATAAGTTCAGCAGCTTGAAGCAAAACCTCGAGATCGTCGCCGATGTCGGCGTCGACCATACCCTTGGAAGCTACCGGTTCATCAACATCGCTGCGGTATTCCGGATCCATCTGCTGTTTCACGTGGTTCACGACACGCTCGAGCTCTTCCTCGCTGAGCCAAGCACCCTGGACACGAATTGGCTTATTGGTTCCCATTGGCGAGAACAGGGCGTCACCTTGACCGACTAACTTCTCGGCGCCTGGGCTGTCTAGGATTACTCGGGAGTCGGTGACCGAAGAAACTGCGAATGCCAAACGGCTAGGAACGTTTGCCTTGATCAGGCCGGTGACCACATCGACCGAAGGACGCTGGGTCGCAAGAACCAGGTGAATACCAGCGGCACGAGCCAACTGAGTAATTCGAACGATTGAGTCTTCAACGTCTCGTGGAGCCACAATCATTAGGTCGGCGAGCTCATCGACGACGACCAAAAGGTAAGGGTAAGGCTGTAGGACACGCTGCGAATTGGCAGGCACCTGGACGGTTCCCGCAACTACCGCTCGGTTGAAATCGTCGACATGCTTGAAACCAAACGACGCAAGGTCGTCGTAGCGCATATCCATTTCCTTCACTACCCACTGCAAAGCTTCGGCAGCCTTTTTTGCGTTGGTAATAATTGGTGTGATTAGGTGTGGAACTCCCTGATAAACCGATAGTTCAACGCGTTTCGGGTCAATCAAAACCATGCGCACCTCGGCCGGCTTTGCACGCATCAAGATCGAGGTAATCATTGAGTTCACGAATGATGATTTACCGGCACCAGTGGCTCCAGCTACCAAAAGGTGAGGCATTTTGGCGAGGTTGGCAATTACGAAACCGCCTTCAACATCTTTACCTACTCCGATGGTCATTGGGTGCTTGCTTTCGGTCGCAACCTTCGAACGCAGCACATCACCCAGCGAGACAGTTTCGCGATCGGTGTTCGGAATTTCCAAACCAATTAGCGATTTACCAGGAATTGGAGCGAGAATGCGTACCTCATTACTGGCAACGGCATAGCTGAGGTTATTGGAAAGTCGGGTTACCGCTTCGACCTTGACTCCGGGAGCCAATTCGATTTCGTAACGGGTGACTGTTGGTCCGCGAGAGAAGCCAACAACCCTGGCAGCCACATCAAACTCGTTGAAGACACCGGTAATCGCCTTCACAACAATGTCGTTGGCTTCGGTTTTAGCCTTTGGTGGAGTGCCGGCAGGAAGCATCGTTAGCGGTGGCAAATTGTATGGCCGCTTGGTCTTGGTTTTCTCTTGAACTACCACCGGCAGGTTGGGTTCTGGGAACAATTCGCCGTCTGGTGCTTCCGCGGAAATAACCTCAATCGGTTCGGTCCTCTGAGTGGTGTCCACTGAGGTAACTTCGACAATCGGTTCATCTTGAAAAATATCTTCAATCGCAACTTCGGTGACCACAGGTGTTTCGAAGGGTTCTTCGGAATCCTTCTTTTCCCGACGCCACCAAGGCACCTTAGTGCCATCGAACGCATCGTCGATAACTTCGGTTTTGGTCGATTCTTCCTTAGCCTTTTCCTCGGCTGGTTCACCGAACATGAAAAGACGAAGCTGGTGTAGCCGCTCACCGATTCGGCTAGGTGCCGTCTTGGTGGTGATCAAAAGAGCGGCAAAGACAATGAGCGCGAGAGCCGGCACGGCAGCCCACACGGTCATGGCCAACAACGGGGTGCCGATGAGCCAACCGAAAATACCGCCGGCGTTAGTGAAAGCTTCGTTGTAATTTGGGTCGGTTGGTTTTGGTGTGCCTCCAAAAATGTGGAAGAAACCAGCAATACTCACTACCAACAGAAAGAGGCCGACGACGATTCGCCCGTTGTCTTTCACGGTGGACGGAAAGCGCATTAGGTAAATGGCAACAATGACCATAAGCACTGGAAGTGCCAAAGACACACGACCGAACATGAGTCCCATGGTCCAGGTGTGAAGAATATGACCGAAACCATCTTTTGCCGGCATAAACCAGGCAACCCAGGCGCCAAGAATTCCACCTAGAAAAATGGCAAAAGGGAAACCGTCGCGACGATCTTCCGGTTCAATCTTCTTCATGCTGAACGCGCGAGCAGCTGCACCAACACCGTGAGCGAGTAGCAGGTAAAACCGAGCTACCAAACCGCGAGAGGATTCCTTAGTCGCGGGTTTGCGAGGCGAACTCTTCCGAGGTTTAGAAGAGCGCGATGAACTAGGTCGTGATGCTGCCATGCCTCAAGGGTAATCGCGAGAGGGGACAAAATCGTGGAGGTTACTGCCCTCTGACCACTACCGGAATGATCATTGGACGTCGGCGGTGTTTCTTGTTAACCCAGGTTCCAATGGTTCGACGAATAACTTGCTGCAATGCGTAGGTATCGCGAACACCGTCGCCGGCCGCTTCGGCTAGAGCCTTGGCAACAGTCGGCTTGACGTCATCAAAGACGTGATCGTCTTCCGCGAAGGCACGTGCCCTAATCTCCGGGCCGACAATTACTCGGCCAAGGTCGTCCACGACACAGAAAATGGAGATAAAACCTTCTTCGGCAAGTACTCGGCGATCGGCTAGATCCTCTTCGGTCACTTTTCCAACGGTTTTGCCATCGACATACAAAAGCCCGCACTCAACCGCACCAACCACGCTGGCAACGCCCTCCTTCAGGTCGACCACCCAGCCGTCCTCGGTGATTAGAACATTTTCGGTTGGGATGCCGGTCTGTTCGGCCAACTTTCCGTTGGCAATCAGGTGACGGTATTCACCGTGCACCGGCATCACGTTTTTCGGCTTCAGGATGTTGTAGCAGTAAAGCAGTTCGCCAGCGGCAGCGTGGCCCGAAACGTGGACCTTGGCGTTGCCCTTGTGAACCACGTTTGCGCCTAGCTTAGTTAGGCCATCGATTACCCGATAAACGGCATTCTCGTTGCCAGGAATCAGCGAAGAAG